>JAITNZ010000235.1 GCA_031290205.1 Spirochaetaceae bacterium | reverse complement strand
AGCGCCGATTCGCGGCGGAGGTGCTGCACCCGTTCGAGCAGCTCGGCGCCCTTGTCCTTATCGACCAGCGGGATGAGCCCGTAGCCCAGTTCGAGGGAGAGCGGGTCGAGGGGGACTATCGGCGACATATCGCCTGTATCTTCTTTTTTCTGTTCGACAGCGCCGCCTGCGCCGCTTGCGGCGGCTTTGCGCTTCAAGTCCCTGCCCAAGTAGAATGCGGCAAAGCCAAGGAGGAACGCCATGGGGACGAGTACATACCAGGGGAAGCCGGGGATAAAGGCTAAGACGAGCAGCACCCCCGCGCCTATCCAGTAAATCTGCGGATGCTTCGAGAATTCGTCGCTTATGTCTTCGGCAAAAGTGCCGGTGGCGACCGAGCGCGTAACGATGATGCCCGTTGCCGTCGAGATTAAGAGCGCGGGAAACTGGCTGAGGAGCCCGTCGCCAATCGAGAACGAGATGTAAGTGCTGAGCGCCTGCGAGAACGGCTCGCCGTGGAGCGCCACCCCGATGATGATGCCGGCGACGACGTTGACGACGGTGATGAATATGCCGATTTTCACGTTACCCGAAATAAACTTGCTGGCGCCGTCCATCGCGCCGTAAAAGTTTTTTTCACGCTCAATCTCTTCTTTGCGCCGCTTCATTTCGTCGGCATTGATTGCGCCGGAATTAAACTCAGCTTCGATAGCCATCTGTTTCTGGGGCATCGCGTCCAAGGTGAAGCGCGCGGCGACTTCGGCGATGCGCGTCGAGCCTTTGGTGATGACGACCACTTGCACGGCGATAATCACGATGAAGATGACAAAGCCTACGACAAGCCCCTGCGTCCCGCCCGCCCCGACGACAAAGCTGGAAAACGCCCTCACCATGCGCCCGCCGAAGCCCGCTCCCTGCGTGAGGATAAGGCGCGTCGAGGAGACGTTCAGCGCGAGGCTGAACACGGTGGAGACGAGCAGCAGAGTCGGGAAGACGCTGAAATCAGTCGCCCGCCGCATATAGAGGACAATCAAGAGGACTAAGAGACCGAGGATGAGGTTGAAAGCCATGAGGCTGTCGAGGAGGACTGCAGGAATGGGGATGATCAGCATCATCACGACGGCGACAACCGCCGCGGCGACGATGACATCTCCTTTTTTCCCCAAAAGGCTTGCACCGTCCGCCGGCGCAAGCGGCATACTCATATCCGCCATACTCTGCCCCTCCCAAGGCGACTTTTTTGCTCAAGTAAGTGTAACAGAAAGTGGGAAAATCGGTCAATACCTTCAGCGGCTCCCCATTTGTGCTACCCCCGCGATTTTAATCGCGGGGACGGGCGGGGCGGGGAAGGCTCATCAGAAAACAGGCGCCCATTTCCTAAGCAAGTACGTTTCCTCCTCCGAAGCCTTTACTGCCACTTAGGAAAAGCATCAACGAGTGTCGGCAGTAACCGACTAAAGTTTTTTACCAGCGAATTTTTCTGATGAGGCTTCCCCGCCCCGCCCGCTACGTTAGGATAATCCTCCGCAGCTCAAGCGGTGAGGGCTTTTCGACGAATTGGGTGGGCGGCGGTTTTTTTGGCTGACAGTAAAGCCCTTACAGTAAACCCCTACAGCCCAAGCGGGGAGAGCTTTCCGACATATTGGGTGGGCGGCGGTTTTTTTGGCTGACAGTAAAGCCAATATAGTGAAACCCTACAGTAAAACCCAACGGTAAAGTGCGCGGTAAGGAGTATGGCGGCAGCGTGTGCGCGTAGCGCGTTACGCGCCGACCGAGAAAGCCTTCACCCTTTCCCTTTATTTTCCTTAACAGAGTTCCGATGAACGCCCTCCTCATTCCCAAGGCAATGCTTCAAAGTGCATGAGGCAGCCTTTGGCGAGAGTTGACGAACAGTCGGCAACCTATCATTTGTTAAGTGTTTTGTGAATAAAATTTTTTTATTTTTCTTGAATTTTGTTACCTATCCTCTTGTGTAATTGTTATGGGTAGTATATGCTGTTGACGAACGGTCGGTAACATGGACAAAAATGAGATTTTAGAAACGGCTTTTAGGGTCTGGGGAAAGACTTTTTACCAGACAACGAGCTTGACGGCTCTTGCGACCGAGCTTGGTGTGACCAAGCAGGCGCTCTACCGCCATTTTCAGCATAAAGATCTTTTGCTTAAGGCTATGGGCGAAGCGGTCAACGATAGATTCGCCGATTTTATTCGGGCGGATTACGAGGAGTGCCATAAAATGAATGATATTGCTGAAGTCCAACTCCGTTTGACTCGGGTTTGTTCAGCTTATTTTATGAAAAATCGGGGGGATTTTTTCTTTATGATGGTTTATCTGCTGGAAAGCAGCCAGCCTGAACTGAGTCAGAGTGAACAGTTGGCGCTGCGGGGGATTCGTATGTCGGAAATATGCAATGCCAACGAAAGCCTGTCCTATCCCAGCGACATCCGTCTGGTGATGTCCACCGTCGTGTTTATGATCGCGTCTTTCCACTCCCATACTGATAAAGACGGCAAGGCATCGAGCGATGAGCTTATCTCCCTCTACCTCGATACGCTGGAAGCTCAAGTGAGCGCGGGGCTTGACCTGCCTATTGCATATTTTAATGATGAAATATATAAAAAACTCGAAGAGGCGGTGCACAATTGCGCTTTGGAGCCTGTGGAAGATGAATCGCATCAGAAATTGTTAAACGCCGTCGCCCGCGCGGTGTCCGATGCGGGAGTGTGCGATGTTTCGATGGAGATGGTGGCGCAGCGTTCGGGGCTGTCGAAGAGCAGCCTTTACTCGCATTTTGAAAGCCGCGGAGAGATGCTGAAGGAGCTTTTTATGACGGAAGTCGGGCGGATTGCCGCGTATGCGGAAAAATGTTCGCTGCTTTCAGAGGCGCCTGAAGAGCAGCTCTACCTTGCTATAATGGGCATCGTTGTTTTTCTGCGGGAAAAATCCGATGTGCTCTCTATTTTGGACAGATTGAGGCGTCGGCGGACGGATTTTAAGAAACACCGTTTCGACGACAAAAAACCGTTTGCCCTGATATACAAAATTTTTTCGAGGATACGGAGAGCGGACGGCTCGCACCTCGTAAACGAGCGGAATACCGAGTGGATTTTGTTTTTAATCGTCCATCTGCTCCAGTGTCGTCCGGCAACCATGGACTATCAAAATATTCCAAACGAAAGTTTTCGGATACTTTTTAAGTTTATCGCAGGGGGTATAAAATCAGGGTAAAATATTCCCCCCCTTTATTCGTCTGCAATAATGGGAGGATTAAGTAATTGTTTATTTGGAGAGAGGTTTATTAAGGTAATGAAAAAAAATTGTTTTTTAAGGTTTCGGCGGGTGTGCTGCTGTGCGGCGCTTGTTTTTGTTTGCTCAGCCGGAACTGCTGGAGCGCAGGATGCGGAGGATGCCACGCTGAACAAACAGCTGTCTGTCGAGGAGGCGGAGATCGCCTCGACACAAGATGAAACGCAGGTGGCGGGGCTGGTATCCGCACAGCATGAGGTGGAAAAAAGGCATCTGTCTGTCGAAGAGGCGGTGTCTCTCGCGTCTGCCGCTAACTTGGGGCTTGAGGCAAATAAGGTGGATTTGAGCACAAAAAAGCGGGCTGCTACTCTGTTTTGGAATCAGTTTTTGCCTGTTGTCGGTCTGGCTACTGCTACCGGTGTGCGCGCGTCTAATACGACGACGTATCCTGACGGAAGTCCTTGGACGATAAGTGCGGGGGTTCAGATTCAATGGACGCAGTTGAACCTTGCGATGTTTCAGGGGATTAAGACGATACGCGACCAGTATGCGGCGGGGCTGCTTACTTTCAACAAGGCTCAGATTCAGCTTGAAAGGGATGTCCGTAAGCTCTACTTGCAGATTCTGCTGCAAGAGGAAACGCTCAAGGTTCAGCAAGAAAATCTTTCCCTCGCCAATCAGCGTGTCGATGTGGCGAGTTCCCGCTACCGCGCGGGGCTTTCCCCCGAATTGACGCTGCTTCAAGCGCGGGTAACGAGAGATAATCTGATTCCTACGATGGAACAAGTGCGGGACAGCATAAAAACATTGATGAGTAATTTTGCCGTTCTGCTGGGGCTTCCCTACGACACTGAATTTGCATTAGATTCTGTTGAGTTTGGTAATTTTGATATTCCGCTTGATGTGCAGGAATTGGTTCTGAAAGCGAGCGAAGGGAAGCCTGATATTATAGAAATGCGGGGGAGTATTATCGCGGCAAAGAGCGCCAGGAAGGCGCAAGCCTACCTCGCATGGACGCCGAGTATCACTCTGGGATGGGGGTATGTTCCCACGTATGCCGACCCGAATCCGTCGGTGCTTCCCGGTAAATGGACGGACCAAGGGGCTTTCAGTGTGGGGCTTTCTTGGAATATAAACGGGCTGCTGCCTTTTACTACACAAGGGAACGCGATACGGGATTTGGATGATAATATTACGAAGCTGAACATTAGTCTGGCGCAGATGATTCAGGGCACGGAAGCCGAAATCTACAGCAAGGTGTTTACGCTCCGGCAGGCGGAGGATTCTATCCGCGCCCAGCAGCGCACGGTCGACTTGGCAATGCGCTCGTCTCAGCTTACGACGCAGGCTTTCCAAGCGGGTTTGCAGGACCTGATTCAGGTGCAGGACGCCCAGAACCAGTTGAGTCAGTCTCAGCTGGGTTTGGCTCAGAAGCAGTTCGATTTCCTCTTGGGGACTATCGACCTTGAGTATTCGCTGGGCGTCCCCTTCGGTCGCCTCGGTGCGCCTTAGGCACTTTCTACCATCGCTTCGGATTGAGAAGGCGCGAGGCTAATGGGGGGTCTGGGGGTCCGCCTCAGGCGGTTTCTGCCTTGCCTTCGGTAAGAAGAGGGCGTAAGGCTAACGGGGGGTCTGGGGGGGCGCCGTGCCCCCCCAGTGGGGGCGTTGCGGGGTCCGCCTGAGGCGGTTTCTGCCTTGCCTTCGGTAAGGAGAGGGCGCGAGGCTAACGGGGGGGCGTTGCGGGGGGTGTCCCCCCGCAGAGAGGGTAGCGGAAGACCGCGCAAGCGGGCTGGAGCGTAGGGGGAGACTTCCCCCTCCTTTGTATATAACTGATTGATTTTGCGCCACAGGCGCTTTCAGCCTTCCGTTCAAGATGAGGATGGGGGGGATAATTGATTGCTTTTTTAGGAGAGAATAAAAAATGACGAGAAAAAAAAAGAGTTTTATGGTGATGGCGGCGGTTTTTGTTGCGTTTGCCATTTTAGCGGCTGCTTGTAGCAAAAAGAGCGACAGCGCGGCTGAGGGCAAGGGCGGCAAAGGCGGCGCGGCGGGAGAAACGGCTGTGTTTGCGGTGAATACGACGGAGGCGATCAAGGGTCCGATTAGCGACTATATCGAGCTATCGGGCGACCTTATCGCCGGCTCGACGGTGGATGTCTATTCGGAAGCGGCGAAGGGGAAGGTGAGCCGTGTCTACGTTTCTGTCGGGAGTAGGGTTGGACGGGGGGCGCGGATTGCCCTTATCGACCCGTCCCAGCCGGGTATGACTTACGTCGAGCATATTGTCTATGCCCCGATTGCGGGAACGATTACCGACCTGCCGATTAAAGTCGGCATGACCATCTCCCAGACGACGTCGCTGGCGAAAATTTCCGGCGGCGGCGGCTTGGAGGTGCAGCTCTATGTGCCCGAGCGCTATATCTCGAAAATTAGCAATGGGCTGGCTTGCCAGATTAGCCTCGACGCCTACCCCGGCGAACTTTTTCGCGGGAAAATCGACGAGATAAGCCCCACGGTGGATGTCGCCTCGCGAACGGAGATGATCAAGGTGAATGTGGATAATTCAAGCTCGCGCTTGAAGGTGGGGATGTTCGCGAAAGTGAAGATCATCACCGAAAATAAGAGCGATATTGTCCAAATCCCCGCAGCCGCGATTGTTCAACGGGAAGGCAAAAACGTGGTGTTCGTCGCGACGCCTGATAATACGGACTCGCGATACAGTATCGCTCGCCAAATCGAGGTAACGCCGGGTATCATTATTGACAGCGCTGCCGAGATACAATCGGGTTTGGAGAGCGGCGACCAGATAGTTACCAAGGGGATGAGCCTCCTCACTGATGAGGCGAGGATCAATATTATCCAGCGGGAAGCGAGTGTGGGGGGGACAAAATGAGCGTTGCTAAATCAGTTATTTCGCGTCCGGTTACGTTCTTCATTATTTTCGCGCTCTTTATTGGGCTGGGTATTTTCGCGCTTATAAAGCTTCCGATTGACTTGTTTCCCGAAATAAACCCTCCGTATATCATGGTGATAACGACATATACCGGCGCGGGTCCGGAGGAGGTCGAACGCTCGGTTACCAAAATTCTGGAGCAGGCGCTTTCGAGCGTCTCGGATTTGAAGAAGATTACTTCGTCTTCGTCGAAGGGGTCGAGCCAGATTGTGATGGAATTTACCTACGGTATCGACCTGATAGACGCATCAAACTTGGTGCGGGATGCGATTGAACGGATAAAACGCTACCTGCCCGACAACATCGACGCGCCGATTATCTTTCGGCTGAACCCCTCGATGATGCCGGTGGTAAGCTTTCGCGTTTCCTCCGAGGTGCGCAATCCGGGCGAGCTCTACGATATAGCGAAGGATACGATTGCGACGCGGATGGAGCAGAGCCCCGGCGTCGCTTCCGCCACGGTAAACGGCGGTAGGGAGCGGATCGTGAGTGTTGATTTTCCGCAATCCCGCCTCGAGGCGTATAACCTGACGGTTACGCAGATTCAGCAGATGATCGCCGCCCAAAACGCGCAAATCGGCGCGGGCACCGTGGTCGAAAATAATATTTCTTACATTCTTACGACGATGGGCGAATACAACTCGCTCGACGAGATACGGAAAACGGTTATTTCATACATTCCCACCGGCTCAGGCGATTCCATTCAGGTTTTGCTCGGCGACATTGCCAATGTCTACGACGGCTACAAGGACGCGACGAGCGCGGTCTATGTAAACGGGCAGCAGGCAATCGGTATCTCCGTGCAAAAACAGAGCGGCATGAACTCGGTGCAGGTCGTCGACGACCTCCGCACCCGCGTCGAACAGATTCGCAAAGCCGTCCCCGCCGACATCACGATTACCGAAACGTCGAATAACACCGACACGATAAAGAGTACCATCGGCGCCGTCGTATCCAGCGGAATATCCGGCGTCATCCTCGCCGTCCTCGTGCTCTTCCTCTTCCTCCGCCAGATCAAGCCGACCCTCGTTATCGGCATCAGCGTTCCCGTGTCGATTATCATTACCATCATGCTGATGTACTTCGCCGGTCTTACGCTCAACTTGATGACCCTCGCAGGGCTCTATTTGGGGCTGGGTATGCTCGTCGATAACTCTATCGTCATCCTCGAAAATATTTATCATTACCGCGAAAAGGGGGCAAAACTCCGTCCGGCGGCTATTCTGGGCACCTCAGAGATGATCGTCGCTATCACCGCTTCGACGCTCACCACGCTCGCCGTGTTCGCGCCGCTGGTGATGTTCAAGAGCACGCTCGAAGTGATGGGCGAAATGTTTTCGGGGCTGGCGTTCACTATCGTCATCTCGCTGACTATCTCGCTTTTTACCGCAATATTCCTTGTGCCCGTTCTCTGCTCGCACTATTTCCCGCTGGTGACGCGGAAGCAAAAACCGCTTACCGGACGATTCGTCGCGATAGACCGCGTGTTTGAACGCGCGCTTGTCGGGCTGGAAAACAATTACAAGAAGATGGTCGCCAAAATACTCCGGCATAAGCTGGCGACTATTGGCGTCATTTTTGTGTTGTTCGTGGGCGCGATTGCCCTGATTCCCGTTACCGGTTATATCTTCATGCCCCAGCAGGAGCAGGATTCGGTGTCGGTGCAGGTAACGATGCCGCTGGGGACGCCCCTTGAAGAAACGGTGAGCTGGCTTAACCGCTTGCAGGAGATTGCCAAGTCGGAAGTCGTCGTCGACGGAGAGCCCGCCTACGAACGGCTGAGCCTGAATGTCGGCGGCGGTAGGCTGGGGAGCGCCGGGTCGGTAAACGCGGGCACCTTGCAAATCACGCTGCCTCCGTATAAAGTGCGCAAACTCCACGAGGATGATGTCAAAGCGATACTCCGGCGGCACTTTAACGACTTCCCCGGCGCAAAATTCCAGTTCCAGGCGAACCAGATGGGCGGCGGCATGGGCGGCAACCCCATCGATATTCTTGTTAAAGTTGACGACCTGGATCACGGCAAGGAAATCGCCGACAAGATACTCACGCTCGTAAAAGAGCGCGTCCCCGAAGCCACCGAGCCGCAGATCAGTATGGAGGACGGGCTCCCTCAGCTTGAAATCGTTCTTGACCGCCAACGGATGTATGCCCTCGGATTGAACGTGAACACCGTGGGCAACGAGATAAAAGCCGCTGTCGACGGGCTTATCGCCTCGCGCTACTCAGAATCGGGCACCGATTACGACATCGTCCTCCGCTACGAGGAAAACGACCGGAGCGCCCGCCCCGACCTAGACAAGATTTTTGTCAAAAACGCCGCAGGGAAGCGCATCCCCGTCTCGAACTTTGTGAGCTTCGAAGAGGGAACTGGTCCGGTGTCGATTCAGCGTGAAAACCAGAACCGCCTTATCCACGTAACCGCCGGCGCCCTCCCCGGCACCCCGCTGAACGTCATCGTCGAGAAGGTCCGCAGCCTCATCACCTCCGAAATCCCCGCCGAAGACGGACTCCTCATCGAATTTTCCGGCGACAACGCCGACATGGTGAAGATCATGAAAGCCTTCGTCCTCATCATCTGCGTCGCCATCTTCCTCGTGTTCGGCGTTATGGCGGCGCAGTTCGAGTCCTTCAAAGACCCGTTCATCATCCTCTTCACCCTGCCGCTCTCGATCATCGGCGTCGTGGCGATTTACATGATCACCGGCGATAAGTTCAACGTTCTTACGGCGGTCGGCATCCTCGTCCTTATCGGCGTCATCGTCAACAACGGCATCGTCCTTGTCGATTACACGAACCTCCTCCGTAAGCGGGGCTACAGCCTGACCGACGCCTGTATCGAAGCATCCGGTAACCGCCTGCGCCCGATACTGATGTCCACCCTCACGACCGTGCTGGGCTTAGCCCCCTTAGCCTTCGTCCCCGGCGAAGGCACCGAACTCGTCGCCCCCATCGGAAAAACGGTCTTCGGCGGACTTACCTTCGGCACCCTGATGACGCTCTTCCTCATGCCGACGATCTATGCAATATTCAACAAACACGACGACGAGCGCCGCGCCAAACGCGAAGCCCGCCGCGAAGGCATAGCCCTCGGACTCAAAGGCAGCGCCCTGCGCGACGCAAAAGCCGCCGCACAACAACGCGCCGCAGAACGTGAAGAATGAAGAAGGGGGATGGGGTCGGGGGTATGGGGTTTGGGGGAAGAAGTGCCTTTGGATAAGTAATTGGTTTTTGAGCTTGCAATATGCAAGATGAGATAGATGAGATAGAAGGGAGCAGTGAAGAGTGATGAGTATAAAACGAGGAATGATGAGTGAGGAACGATTTCAAAGTGAAATCTTCCCCCTAAACCCCATACCCTAAACCCCATACCCCTTCTTGTAGTTAATTATTTTTAATAGGAGAACAACAAATTGATAAGAGTTGAAATAATTGCGAACCGGTCGGTTGAAGACAACATTACTGAAGCGCTTAAAGCTGCGGATGTGGCAAAATTCTGGACGAAAGCGCCTGTCGTGCACGGCGTGGGCGCCAAGGGTCCCCGCATGGGAGACTCCGTCTGGCCCGAGGAAAACTTTATGATGGTCGTCTGGTGCGAAGAAGACGAAGCGCGCCGCATAAAAAAAGCCCTCGAGCCGGTGAAGGCTCAGTATCCAAACGAGGGCATTAAGATGTTCGGGATTGATTGATTGATTGATTGATTGATTGAAGGATAATGGGGGATGGGGGATGGGGGATGGAGAAGAGACGCCTTTTTATAAGGTAGCGGGTTTTAGAGATAGATGATGGGTTTTCATTCGAACTAGCAGAATAATACATGGAATACACTGATACTTCGAAATAAAAATCCATCCCCCATCCCCCATCCCCCTTCTTCATCCCCTACGCGACATAACTTTGCAGCATCCGCATTCGCATTCGCATTCGCCTGGGACCTTAGGTTTGTTTGTTTGTCATTGCATAGCAGAAAAAAGGCATGAAATATTGGTGAAAGAATATCAATTTTAGATATAAAATATCAAAAAATACTCTTGCTTTTTTGCGTGAATCAGGTTAGACTGCTTGTAGTTATATGAATGAAACGGTAGCGGGCGTCGACATGGGGACGCAGAGTATCAAAGTGGTGCTCTATGATTGGCATAGCAAAAATATTATCGCGCAAGAAAAAATCAGTGTTGATATGATTGCCGATAACGACGGGACGCGCGAACAAAAAACTGAGTGGTATGACAACGCGCTTGCTCAGCTCTTTTCGCGTCTTTCCGACGCCGATAAAAAAACGATTGCCGCAATAGGCGTTTCGGGGCATCAGCATGGGTTTGTCCCGCTGGACGCAAGCGGGAGAGCGCTTTCCAACGTTAAGCTCTGGAACGATACGTCGACCGTCGAGGAGTGCGCTATCATCACGGAGTCGGCTGGCGGCGAGGATGCGGTGATTGCCGAAGTGTGCAATTTGATGCTGCCCGGTTTTACCGCGCCGAAAATCCTCTGGCTTAAACGGCACAAGCCACAAGCTTACGCCCGCCTGCGCTTCATCATGCTGCCCCACGATTATATCAATTACTGCTTCACCGGCGAATACAGGGCTGAATATGGCGATTGCTCGGGGACGGCGCTCTTTAACGGCGCAAAACGGGCATGGTCGGCAAAAATCTGCTCGATTATCGATGAAGGTTTGATGGGTCTGTTGCCAAAACTTGTTGAGTCGGATGAGCCGCACGGCTTTGTCCACGCAAAAGCCGCCGCCGCATTCGGCATTCCGCAAGGTATTCCCGTCTCCTCAGGCGGCGGTGACAACATGATGGGCGCAATCGGCACCGGCACCGTGCGAGACGGCTTCTTGACGATGAGCCTCGGCACCTCAGGCACGCTCTTCGGCTATTCGGAGCGCCCGATAGCCGACCCGAAAAACGGAATATCCGGCTTTAACTCCTCGACGGGCGGCTACCTCCCCCTCCTCTGCACGATGAACTGCACTGTCGCTACCGAAGAAACGCGGAAGCTCTTCGGGCTGGGGGTGAAAGAATTCGATTCTCTTGCCGAAGAAGCAAAACCCGGCGCGGACGGCGTGGTCTTCATTCCCTTCTTCAACGGGGAGCGCACGCCCAACCTGCCCCAGAGCCGCGCCTCAATTTTGGGATTAACGGCGGCAAATATTTTTCAGGCGAATATAGCGCGCGCCGCGCTGGAGGCGGCTATTTTTGGGTTGCGCGGGGGCTTTGAGTCGTTTAAGGCGCTCGGCTTCAATGCCCGCGAGATTCGGATAACGGGCGGCGGCGCGATGAGCAGGCTCTGGCGGCAGATGGCGGCGGATATCATGAATCTGCCGGTTAAACGCCCCGTAAATGAGGAAGGCGCGGCAATGGGCGCCGCGGTGCAGGCGCTCTGGTGCCTCGAAAAAATCCGCGGGGGGGGGGGTAAACCAACCGGCATACAAACACTCTGCGACGAGCATATCAGCTTGGATGAAAAAGAGAGCATAATGCCAGACGCGCGGAATGTCGAAGAGTATACCAAGGCATATAAAGAGTATACGAAGTATTTAAACACCCTCAGTGTTTTATATAAATAAGGGATTGATAGAAAAAAATATGGCGGAATATTTTATTGAGAACAAAGAATACTTTCCCGGTATCGGGAAAATTAGCTACGAAGGGAAAACTTCGAAAAATAATCTGGCGTTTAAGTATTATGATGCTGAAAAAATCATCCGCGGTAAAAAAATGGCGGATTGGCTGCGATTCGCCATCGCCTACTGGCATAGTTTCTGCGGAGACGGCGCCGACCCCTTCGGGCAGGCAACGCACATATTCCCATGGAATTCGACCGGCGACCCCATGCAAAACGCCGTCAACAGGGCGAATGCCGCGTTTGAGTTCATCACCAAAATCGGCGCGCCTTACTATACTTGGCACGACCGCGACATCGCCCCTGAAGGGGCTAGCCCCGATGAGTCCGCACGGAACCTCGCGCTCATCATCGATGAATTAAAAACACGGCAAGAGGCGACCGGCGTGAAATTATTGTGGGGTATTGCTAAGCTCTCCGCCGACACACGCTTCATGAACGGCGCGGGAACCAACCCTGAGTTCGCCGTTCTTGCCCACGCCGCGAACCAGATAAAAAACGCGCTCGATGCTACCATCAAACTTGGCGGCGAAGGTTTTGCCTTCTGGGGCGGGCGCGAAGGCTATATGTCGCTGCTCAACACTGATTGCAAACGCGAACGGGAACATCTTGCCCGCCTCCTCACGCTCGCCCGCGATTACGGCAGGAAGCAGGGCTTTACCGGCTATTTCTACATCGAGCCCAAACCGATGGAGCCTACAAAACATCAATACGACTTCGACGCGGAAACGGTCGTGGGCTTCCTTCGCGCGCATGGGCTTGAAAAAGACTTCAAACTGAACATCGAAGCGAATGCCGCCGAGCTTGCCGGACACGACTTCGCTCACGAACTACAGGTCGCTGTTGATAACGACATGCTCGGCTCGGTAGATGCTAACTGCGGCGAGCCGCGCAACGCGTGGGATACCGACCGGTTTGCGGGGAACGTCTATGAAACGACGCTTGCGATGCTTGCGATACTGCGCGGCGGCGGCTTCAAAACAGGCGGGCTTAACTTTGACGCGAAAATCAGGCGCAACTCCATCGACCCCGAAGACCTCTTCATAGGGCACATCGGCGGTATGGATACATTCGCCTTCGGGCTCGAAAGCGCCATCGCCGTCCTCGATGACGGACGAATTCCAGCGCTCCTCAAAAACCGCTACGCCAGTTTTGATAGCGGGGACGGCGCACAGTTTGAAAGCGGCGGCTTTAGCTTGGAAACGCTCGCGGGGCGTGCCGGAGCCTACGGCAAAATCGGCTGGACAAGCGGCAAACAGGAACTCTTTGAAAATATTTTACAGGAGATAATTTTGCAATAAAAAATCCCCGCCGCAGAGCGACGGGGTATTGAAGATTTCTCATTGAAGTCTTTGCTTATGCGGGGGAACATATCCCCCGCACCCCCAGTTTGAACCGCCCCAAGGGGCGGCGCACAGGCTCACCTAAAGGTGAACCTGCGATTACAGCGTAGTGTTAGGGTGTCCTGCGCCACGCCGCTGCGAATGCCGTTGTTAAACGCCCTATCGGGCGCGGCGGCTGGGCGGGGTATCAGACCCCAAGTGGATGACGCCCTTTTCATACTGAAGGCGAAGGTAGAAAGCGCCTAAGGCGCAATGAATTAGATATATAATGTAGTATAAAGAAGCTATTATTAGGAGGATTAATATGGCAGATTATTTTATTGGGAACAAAGAATATTTTTCCGGTATTGGGAAAATTAGGTATGAAGGGAAAACTTCAAAAAACAATTTGGCGTTCAAGTATTACGATGGTGAAAAAATCATCCGGGGTAAAAAAATGGCGGACTGGCTGCGCTTTGCTATTGCTTACTGGCACAGCTTCTGCGCGGACGGCGCCGACCCATTCGGTCAGGCAAGCCACATTTTCCCATGGAATTCGACGAATGACCCCATGCAGAATGCCGTCAACAAGGCGGATGCCGCATTTGAGTTCATCACTAAAATCGGCGCGCCTTACTACGCCTGGCATGACCGCGACATCGCGCCGGAAGGGAACAGCCCCGACGAATCAGCACGGAACCTCGCGCTCATCATTGATGAATTAAAAAAACGTCAGGACGCAACCGGCATAAAGTTGTTGTGGGGAACGGCAAATGTTTTTAGCAACCCCCGCTTCATGAACGGCGCGGCAACGAACCCCGACTTCGCCGTGCTTGCCCACGCCGCTCACCAGATAAAAAACGCGCTCGACGGCACAATAAAACTCGGCGGCGCAGGCTACACTTTCTGGGGGGGGCGCGAGGGGTATATGTCGATTCTCAACACCGACATGAAACGGGAAAAAGAACACCTCGCCAGCCTCCTCACGCTCGCCCGCGATTACGGGCGGAAGCAGGGCTTTACCGGCTGCTTCTACATCGAGCCCAAACCGATGGAGCCGACCAAACATCAATACGACTTCGACGCGGAAACGGTCGCAGGGTTCCTTCGCGCACACGGGCTTGAAAAAGATTTTAAGCTGAACATCGAGGCAAACCACGCGGAACTCGCCGGACACGACTTCGCTCACGAGCTGAATGTCTGCGTTGACGACGATATGCTTGGCTCGGTGGACGCCAACCGGGGCGAGCCGCGCAACGGCTGGGATACCGACCAGTTCCCCTCGAGCGTCTATGAAACGACGCTTGCGATGCTTGCGATACTGCGCGGCGGCGGCTTCAAAACAGGCGGGCTGAACTTTGACGCAAAAATCAGGCGCAACTCCATCGACCCCGAAGATCTCTTCATCGCCCACATCGGCGGCATGGACGCGTTCGCTTACGGGCTCGAAAAAGCCTTCGCCGTCCTCGATGACGGCAGGATTCCGGCGCTCCTCAAAAGCCGCTACGCCAGCTTCGATGCAGGAGACGGCGCAAAGTTTGAAAGCGGCGGCTTCACCTTGGAAACGCTCGCCGGACTTGCGGGAGCTTCAGGCTATGGCAAAATCGGCTGGACAAGCGGCAAACAGGAACTCTTTGAAAACATATTGAACGAGATTATTTTGAATTAGAGGAAAAGCCGGGGGTGGGATGCCTCCGGCTGTTTCATTCCGCCTCAGGCGGTTTTAGCCTTGCCCTTGGTAAGAGAAGGGCGTTCGCTTCCATGGGGTCTGATACCCCGCCCAGCCGCCGCGCCCGATAGGGCGTTTAACAACGGCATTCGCAGAGGCGTGGCGCAGGACACCCTAACACTACGCTGTAATTGCAGGTTCACCTTTAGGTGAGCCTGTGCGCCGCCCCTTGGGGCGGTTAAAACTGGGGGTGCGGGGGATATGTTCCCCCGCATGAGCAAAGACTTCAAGG
>JAITNZ010000203.1 GCA_031290205.1 Spirochaetaceae bacterium | reverse complement strand
CGGGCGGCCCGGCCCCCCCCCCCCCCCCACAGGGAAAAGGGAAAAAACGCGGGTCGGCGTGTTAGTTCGGTTCCTGACCCAAGAGATACGTTTTTGGTCGAGAGCCGCTGGGTTTCGCTGGGAAAGCGGAGTTTTGCTTCGCATTGAGAATTGCTAACAGTAAAGCCTATCGGTAAAGTGCGCGGTAACGAGTATGGCAGGAGCGCGTGCACGTAGCGCACGTGCTCTGACCGAGAAAGCCTTCCCCCGAAGGCAAGGCTGGAAGCGCCTGTGGCGCCTAGAAGCGTGAAAATTGTAAAAAATTCATTGTTTTTGGGATGCCCAACTGTCATGTTCAACAGTGTAGCGGAGTTGAAAATTTTTGTCAAGAGGGTAAGGCAGGGCGAGCGCATTAAAGATTTCAAGGCGCCTGAGTCGTTACAATTGCTGCTAACCACTCGCGAGCGCTTTGTAAATCAAGATAGAGGCTTGCGTAATTTTTTTTAAGGAGGCGCGGGGGCAACACCCAATCCCATTTGCCCACAAAAAGGTTTTGCGACTTATCCAGCAATGTCTCGAGAGGGGGGATTTCCGTCTCTTGTAGCTCGTGTAAAAAATCCGCGATTTCGGCGCCGCTCTTGCCGGGGATCGTGAGTCCTAAGCCGCCTGTGTACGATGCAATCTTATGGTGGCGGAACAACAGTTGCAGGGTTCTATTCGCCCTATCACCAAGCCAAGTAAACAGCACCGCATATTTATTTTTTTCGATAATAAAATTATTTCTTTTGTTTAGGGCATATTCAGAAAACACCGTTCTCCCCTCGTCAATTAAGCGCCGCGCATTACTGTCGGCAAAAGAGACTTCCTTGTTCGAGGCATAGAGTTCTTTCATACGGGCGCGGACAATGGTATGAGTGCTCCAGCCCGAGCCGGTAAAAACAGGCGCCTTCCCTTCGCCAAAAAAACTCACTTCGATAGTTCTGTTTTTATCATTTATATTTTGTATGCGCCAGGTTTTTCCCGCAAAGATAATAATATCATGTATCTGCATAGTTGAATTGATGGGGAGCGTGCCGAGTGTTTTATCCTGCGCGACAATTCTATATTCTGTTTGCGATTCAAATGCCGCGTAAAATGAAAAATGGTTCACCCGTTTTTCGCCAAGTGTGCCGAGCAGAAGCGTTCCCCGCGCATCCTGTTCGACAAGCTCCTGGGCTATCAATGCTTTTACCAGAATATAAAAATCTTTTTTATCGATGAGCTGGAAAGGACCGCGGACACAAAGCGAGTTATATGCCGCTTCGGGTAAAAGTCCGTTACATTCGGCGATGAGCGCGAGAATCTGCTGCACCAATGTTGAAAGATGAAGCCCACCGGGACTCGGCGGCTCGCACCAGCCCTCAAGCATTAACATGATGCAGGCGCAGAGGTCGAATGTTCTTTCGCGTAATTGCGAAAAAGGGTGATTGCCGGGGTTTTGCGCCTTTTCGATGGAAAACGCCCGTAACACAGCCGCTTGCCCACGCCTTCTGCCTGAGCGTCCAAGCCGCTGGCGAAGGCTCGACACAGAAGGCGGCGGCTCAATCTGAACAACGCTTTCCACCTCGCCAATATCAATACCGAGTTCGAGCGTGTTTGTGCATATCACCGTCGCGCTCTTTTCTTTTGAACGTAATGCTTCCTCCGCATCTTTGCGGATTTCTTTTGAGAGGTTTCCATGGTGAGCAAAGAACTCATTCCTCAATCCATTCTTTTCGCAATATGACGATAAGAGATGCGTAAACAATTCAACCTTACTTCTCGTGTTGGGGAATACGAGGCTGTTCGTCCCGCGTAATTTTTCAAATAGATACTCCGCTATTGTTTCAACAGCGCTAAAGGTGAAACTTTTTTCACCACCACCATCACCGTTGGTGTTTTCATTAGCCCCCAAGTGATCGAATCGCCCTTCTGTTCCCAAAGGCAAAGCTGAAAGTGCCTGAGGCACAGCCTGCTCTGATTGCGGCAACTGTTCTGCATGGGCTGAAAGCGCCTGTGGCGCCTCGGTAATTCCTTTTAACAGCAATTTGATTTTATGCTGATTGCTTTCAGAGACGATGATATCGCAGGGGCGTTTATTCCGGTCTTCACCGCTTAAAAAATCGGCGGCAAGCTCCACGTCGCCTAATGTAGCGGAAAGCCCCAATCGCGGAATATTTTTTTCTGTCCTTTCTTCAGCAAGACTGAGGAGTGTCTGCAATTGCTTGCCTCGTTCATTCCCGATGAACGAATGTAATTCATCAATAACAATATACTCTGTGCCGTGTAGCAATTGGGGAATCTCGTATCCATGATTGCAAAACATCGCTTCCAAAGATTCAGGGGTTATTAAAAGGACGCCGCAGGGATTCCCAAAAAAATCTTTTTTGATTGACGGCGAAATTCCGCCATGCCAGGGGTGGACGGGCACTTCGAGGTTTTCGCATAATCCGGTTAATCTACTGAATTGGTCGTTAATCAAGGCGGCGAGGGGGCTTATATATATTGTTAAACCAAGCCCATTTTTTTGCGAGAGCATGGAGCTTAGCACGGGAAGGAATGCCGCTTCCGTTTTGCCCGATGCCATCGCCGCGCAGAGCAAGACATCATGTTCATGCGCCAAAATCAGCGGGATGGATTGTTCCTGCACATCGTGTAATTCTGTCCATTCATTGCGCCATATCCAGCGCTGGACACGCTCATCCAACAGAGCAAATGATTTTGAACGATGTGCCTCCAGCATGATTGTTTTTACCAGACTCTGGGCAAGCGTGTCAAGCCTCAGTATATCCAGCGGGTGCAATTTATTTTTCGGGGTAAATTCTAAAGTGATACCTATATAGCAAACGGGGGGTCTGGGGGGGCACCTCGCCCCCCCAGCGGGGCGTTGCGGGGCGGCGCCTCGCAGAGGGGGTAGCGACGCAATTTTGCGGCGCGTAGGGGGAGACTTCCCCCCTCCTTATACTGGAGATTTCCATAGCGCCTACCTGATTTACCACGAATTTTGAAGTGCACCCGTATCCAGCGGCTAAAATCCTAGGCACTCGACGAATTTTTGTTCAAAGTCTTTGTCGTTAGCAAGCTCCACGTTGCTTACCCCTTCTACGATGCGCGTCATTTTGCTACGGAAGTTCTTGTTGAGGAGGAAGGCGGCTGCGCCGCTCATCGAAGTGTTTCCGACAAATACGACTTTCCCCGCACACTCTTGCGGGAGGAGTCCGATGGTAATAAGGCTTTTTTCCCGAAGGTGATAGCCGAAGGAACCGGCGATTTCAACGGTGTCTACATCCGCGGCGCAGAGTCCTGAACGTTCAAGGAGCATCTCGGCGCCGCAACGGATAGCGCCTTTAGCGAGTTGTATTTGGCGGACGTCGTTTTGGCTGAGGTGGACTTCATCGCTCATGAAAAAAGCGGTTTTCCCGTTTACTTCTCTTAAGCGTTGGGCGCATTTCCCCGCAATTTCGGCGGGCTTTGCGAAACGGCCAGTTTTACCGATGACGCCTGTGCGGACGAGCTCCGCCGCTATATCAAGGAGTCCTGACCCGCAGATGCCGGTGGGGGTGGGTGAGTCGCCGATTACTTCGTAGCTCATTTCGTCGCCGTCGATGGCGAAAGATTCGATCGCGCCGCGGCTCGCCCTCATGCCGCAGCTGATGTTCATGCCCTCGAAGGCTGGTCCGGCAGCTGTGGAAGATGCCGCAAGCGAGCCGTTGCGCGCTAGGACCATCTCGCCATTGGTGCCGATGTCGATGAAGAGCGTAACGCCTTTTTTTTCAGCGAGGCGCGAAGACAGGATACCGGAGACGATGTCGGCGCCCACATACGCCGACACGATAGGCGGCAGGTAAATGCGGGCAAAAGGCGAGAGAGCAAGTTCATCAGCATTTTGATACTCGCCGCCGTGCAATTTTGGTGTATAGGGGAAACGCCCCAGCGACGAGGGGTCGACGGCGCAGGCAAGGTGAAGCATGGTGGTATTGCCCGAATATACCACGTCGTATATCCGATCCCGATGAACGCCGGTCTTTTGCGTGAGGGATGCGATCATCGTTTGCAGGGCTTCGATAAAAACGCTGTGCATGGTTTTAAGCCCATCGGGATTTGACGCGAATTGAATGCGTCCGAGTACATCCTGCGCGTAGAGCGCCTGTGGATTCAGAGCCGATTCGGTCTCGATCGTTTTGCCGCTACGTACATCGATAAGACCGACAACCAGTGTAGTGGTGCCGATGTCTAGCGCCAGCGCATATACCGCCTCCGTCGTATCGCCGTCTTCGTATCCAAGCAATTCGCCGCCGCCGTCCACGGCAGTCTTGTTAGTGCCCAGTCTTTTGGTGATAAACGGATTTATTTCGTAGCTAAAGCCCGCGCCCTCCGCGATAATTTGAAGGCTTTTGTTGTCCTCGGTGTGGTCTGCGAGTACGACTTCTATATCTTCGTATACCACGTATTGACAGGCGGGAACGCTCTTGCCGTTTATCAGCACATGGCATTTGCCGCAGCTGCCGTTTGCGTTGCAGGGAGATTCAATCGTTATGCCGCATAAGCGCGCGGCATCGAGGACGGTTTTCCCGCGTGGAATTTCTTGCTCGTTCTGAGGCGAAAAGAAACGGACGAGGGGCATACTATCCTTTTACCACGCCGGTAAAGGCTTTGATATTTTCGAGCGGGGTCGATGTCGAAAGTCCGCAGGCTGGAGCAATGATGTCGATATTATTTTTCAACAGTTGAGCGGCGGCAGTTTCGATTTTCGAAGGGTTGGAGAATTCAAGCATATAGGTGCTTAAGTTTCCCATGGTGGTGAGCTTGGGGTATGCGTCTTTCAATTCGCTAAGGCTCACCATCGCATCAACACTGAGGGCGTCCTGCACAAGCGTTGGAAACATCCGCTGGACAGGTTTGACATTACCACATATATGCAGGATGACAGGCAGCTTGCAGGTGGAAATGGCACTCATCAATTTGTTAAGATAGAAAACCGCATACTCTTCGAATAGTTTTGGTCCGAGTATTTCTCCTGTTGCGGTAGGGTCCGCAATCGCAATCGCGGACGCGCCGTTTGCGGCGATTTCTTTCGCGTAGCTTATCAATTGATTGGTAACATAATCGAGTGCTTTGTGCACCCCTTCGGGATTTTTTCGCAGCTCTTTTAGAAATTGCATCGGGCTGACGATAGAAGCGGCAAGGCTTATAGGACCGGTAAGCGTGGCGATTGCGGGAATGTCGGGATGATTTTTTGAGAGAATCGAAATAGCATTGATAAGTGCGCCGGCTCTTTTTTCTTTGAGGATTGCGCCGTCGGGCAGAAAATGAATATCCGACACCGACGCGTATTTTTCTTTGGCTATTTTTGGTTCGCTTGTGAGTGAACCAAAATCGACCGTGCTGCCGAGTGCCTCCGCTTCGATAGTCATACAAAAGGGGAGTCCGAAATTTTCGAAGCCCGTCTGTTCGTGAACATCGAGGGCGAGATTTGCCATCAACGCCGCGTCGTGGTGTGCGTCGGGCAGTGTGTGTCCTGTCGCCTCCATGATGTCTACAATAGCGGCGTTCATCATGCCGCCGGGGCATATAAGCGGCGGACGGTCGACTTTTTCTTTTTTGAGCGTTTTGCTGAGGCGCTGTACCTCGGATATGCCGCTCATTAAAAAAATCCATGGCAGACGCGCTGTTGATTTACAACAGAGTCGGATAGTTTTTTGTACAATTTTTCATTGGTCATTTTTTCTATGCATAAAAATAGCATTATTCAATTCAACTGACAAGTACCCTTCAGCACCGCCCACCCGCTACGTTTAAGATCATCCCCAGCAGCCCAGGTGGTGAGGGCTTTTCGACGATTCCCACACGCCCTGATATAGCCCTGATTATAGTACTTGACATTTTTCTCCAACCCATGATACAATGACTTATGATGCGAAACGGGTGCGCCAAAAACAGTGATTTTTTCTCAATTTCTTCAACTTTCCCAGTAAAACTGGGTAATTTTGACACACTCGCCGTAGGCAGTCCCACGGGCATTTTCCCGCTGTGCCATCAGAATGAAAAAGGCGATTTCTCGCTCCCTGCGGAGGAAAAATCAGCTCTCGAAGCGAAAACCAGCGGCTCTCGACGACAATTCACCGTAAAAACTCGCTTACAAAGCGAAAATCAGCATATTTCGCCCGAAATTCAAGGTAAAACAAGCTCACAAAGCGAAAGCCGGCATATTTCGCCCAAAATTCAAGGTAAAACAAGCCCTCAAAGCGAAACCCGGCAACTTTCACCCAAAACATTGCTCATTCTTCATTGCTCATTTTGGGGGGGGGGGGGGGGGGGGGGGGGGGGGGGGGGGGGGGGGGGGGGGGGGCGGGCGGGGGGGGG
>JAITNZ010000162.1 GCA_031290205.1 Spirochaetaceae bacterium | reverse complement strand
CGCCGACCGAGAAAGCCTTCCCCCTGTGGCCATCTGTGGACAAATTCTTAATGCGGTCGCCCGCGTAGTTGCGATTTGTTCGTGCCGTTCGTGGTTAATTTTCGAATTCGTAATTGCTGAGCAACTCCTGCACTTGTGCTTTCCCCCGCGGTTAAAATCGCGGGAACGGGGCGGGCGGGGAAGACTTGCCGAAAAAAAGGCACCCCGCCCAGCCGCCGTGCTCAATAGGGCGTTTAACAGCGGCAGTCGAAGAGGCGTGGCGCAGAACAAGCCAACACTGCACGATATTGCAGGTTCGCCTTTAGGTGAGCCTGTGCGCCGCCCGCTATGTTTAGGATCATCCCCTACAGCACAAGTGCGTGAGGGCTTCCCGACGAACTGGCTGGGCGCTACGTTTATCGCCTAACAGTAAAGCCCCTAACAGAAAAGTGCGCGGTTAGGCGATGCGTAACATCAAGAATTTGAAGCTTCAATTCAGTTTGACTCTCGTTGGAGTGTGATTTCAATGCTGGGGGCGCGCTTCGTGTCGGCTGGCTGCTGATTTAGACGGCATGTACTCGTAAAGCTTTGTCCAAAAACAACAACTCCACATAAAGAACGAAATATGTTATATGCTCACCCCGAAAACCGCAAGTTCAGCGTGGGCGGGACACTTTTCATACTGAAGGCGAAGGTAGAAAGCGCCTGAGGCGCAATGAAAGACAGCGAAGGCTGTTTTTAGCAAGTGAAGCCATGTCAATGGGACGTGGCGGTATTACGCAAAAAGTAGAATAACCGGCGTTTCGCGGGTAACGATTTCATTGGGGATGAAAGAGCTTGAAAAGAACAATGCGAAAATCCCGGACAAGCAACGCCGCCGCAAAGAAGGAGGCGGAAGAAAAAGCGTAAAAGAAAATTATCCCGAGATAAAATCAGAAATAGAAAAATTACTTGCGCCATATACAAAAGGCGACCCGATGAATCCGTTAAAATACAGCAGTAAAAGCGCCGGAAACAGAGAAAAAACACTTTCGGAACAAGGTTATAGTCGTTCTACTTGATAAATATAATAAGAAATTTGTCCGCGAATTACACGAATTAACGCGAATAATTACGGATAAATAATCATTCGTGATAATTCGCGTCAATTCGCTGATATTATTTCTAACTCCAAGCGTTTTGAAACAGGAGTGGTTAATACTTATTTAGTAGAACGACTATAACCAGCAACAAAACCTGCTTAAGCAGTTAAGACTGCGCACGCCCTTTTCATGGGCTTAAAAGCGCCTGAGGCGCCCTGAGGCGCCCTGAGGCGGCTATTCCCATTCGATGGTGGCGGGGGGTTTGCTGGAAATATCGTAGCTGACGCGCCCTATTGCGGGGACGGAGTTCGTAATCAGGGTGGAGATTTCGATGAGGTCATTGGCATTGAAGGGATAGACGTCGGCGCTCATGCCATCGGCGCTCGTTACGGCGCGGAGGGCGAGGATGTAGCCGTATGTGCGCACATCGCCTGCAACGCCGACGCTGCGGAGGGGGAGCAGCACGGCAAACGCCTGCCACATATCATCGTAGAGTGTCTTGCCGTTTTCCCGATTGCGCCGCTTTTTCAGTTCATCGATAAAAATCGCGTCCGCCTCGCGGAGGATTGCGCACTTTTCCCGCGTTACCTCACCTAAAATCCGCACGGCAAGCCCCGGTCCGGGGAAGGGGTGCCGCCCGACAAGATCCTCGTCGAGCTTGAGGAGGCGACCGAGCGTGCGCACTTCATCCTTATAGAGCTTTTCAAGCGGCTCCAGAATTTTCCCCGCGCGCCGCTTTGCTTCGACAAGCGGACTCGCCACATTGTGATGGCTCTTGATGACGTGCGCTTTTTTTCCGACGCCCTTGCCGCTTTCGATGAGGTCGGTGTAGAGCGTGCCCTGCGCCAGAAAATAGGTTTCGGGTAGTTGCAAACGCGCAACTTCGCGCTCTTGGATACTGATGAAGAGGTCGCCTATCGTTTTACGTTTTTCTTCAGGCGAATCGAGCCCGGCAAGGGCGCCGAGAAACTCATCCTCGCAGTGGATGATATGGAGGTGGCGCGCACCAAGCCGCTCGAGGCTACGCCGCACCGCGCGAGTCTCGTTCTTACGCATAAGCCCCGTGTCCATATACATCAGGTGCACCTGATCGCCTGAGAGCGCAGAAAGGAGCAGCGCGCCCGCCACCGTGGAATCGACGCCGCCCGAAATGAGGAGCAGCACGGGCTTTTCGCCGGCGCGCGTCCGCAGTTCGGCGCAAGTCTGCTGGATGTAGGCTTCCATCGTCCAGTTTTTCGCGCAATGGCAGACGCCGAGGACAAAGGCTGAAAGCAGCTCGCCCCCCCGCTCGCAGTGCGTGACTTCGGGGTGGAACTGCACGCCGAACCATGGCTTTTCGCGGTGATAGACGAGCGCGGGGTATCCTGTAACGCTCGTGCCCGCTTGGGCAAAACCCGGCGCCAGCCTCGTGAGCGTATCCCCATGACTCATCCACGCGCTAAAGGTCGAGGCGACCAGCCCCTCGCTGAACTCCCGCAAAAAATCCTGCGCCGCTTTTTTTTCCAGCCGCTTGCAGGCGTCTCGGTCAAGTGTTACCGCGACGCGCCCGTATTCGCGGCGGGGCAGCGGCTCGACGGCGCCGCCCAAGTCGGCTGTCATACGCTGAAGCCCGTAGCAGATACCGAGGAGGGGGATGCCGCATTCGTAGAGCCTGCGGTCGGGGGCGGTGCCTGACGCATAGACTGATTCCGGCGAGCCTGAAAGGATGATGCCCCTTACTCCGTCGAGCGCGCCGCCGCCTAGATCGCCGTCGCCGGGGATGATATCGGAGTAGACGCCCATTTCGCGGATACGCCGCCCGATGAGCGCGGTGGTCTGGCTGCCGAAGTCAAGAATCAGGATTTTTTCCATATCAGTGTAGTATACCCCAAAAACCGCGAGGGATGCCGCTTACGCCTCTACCTCGATGAACTCGTCTTTTGTGCAGATTGCGTTGACCGCGCGGTCGTATTGGTCAGTCGGCACATCGTTGACAATCGCGTTACTCATGCAGAGGGCGCAGATTTTTGAGTCGGGGCTTTCGTTAAAGAGTTTTTCATAAAAGCGGTCGTAAAATCCCTTGCCCCGCCCCATGCGCTTGCCGCTCCGGTCAAAAGCGAGCCCCGGCGAAATAACGAGCACGGGACCGCTGGAAAACTGAAAAACATCCGCTTCTTTACCCGCAGGCTCGCGTATATCGAAAGCGCCGACGACCCATGATGATGAATCGGGCGTTACGCGGAAAAAGCGCATACCGGTATCGCTTTCGACTTTCGGCGCATAGACTTCCTTCCCCTCGCGAAACGCAGCCTCGAGGAGCGCGCTTGTATCAAGCTCGTCAGGCATCGAAAGGTATATCAACACCTTGTCGTATTTTTTCCAAAGCCCCGTCGAAACAAGCCGCTTCGCCGCCAGCACGCCCTCCGCCTTAAACTGCTCCTTGGGCAGCGCTTGCAATTTTTGCTTCATTTCTTTGCGTAATTCTTTTTTTGTCACCACTAGCCTCCAATTGTTTTTTATTGTATAGTAAACGGAGTATTTAGTCAAGAAGAAGGGGATGGGGGGACAGCAATTCAGAATTCGAAAATTAACCACGAACGGCACGAACCACACGAACAAATTGCGCATAATTCACATGATTTCTGCCTTGTTTACCACCATTATTCATATTCATTTCGTCTTCCGTTCGTGTTGT
>JAITNZ010000139.1 GCA_031290205.1 Spirochaetaceae bacterium | reverse complement strand
GATGGGGGATGGGGGATGGGGGATGGGGGATGGGGAAGATTTTACTTCGGAGTATGAGTTTATTTCATGTAATATTCTGATAATTCAAATGGAAACCCTGACCCCCGACCCTATACCCCTTCTTCAAATGTTCGTGCCGTTCGTGGTTAATTTTTGAATTCGGAATGTCGCCTCGACCTGATTCACTGTTCACTGTTCACTGTTCACTGTTATTGCTATGATATTCAACTATGAAAGAGAGGCGCTATCCGAAAAAAAATTCTCGCATTAGCTTCAATATAATCCTGCTACTCTGCACGGCGGCTCTTACCCTCTGCACCTGTGCCGGCTCTCAGCATGGAGGCGCTGCGGTACTCAGCAATAAACCGGCTCAGCCAGATAAGAATGCTCTAGCCGCTCAACATGGGCATAAACCGCCTGTGGCGGCTCAGCCAGATATGAATGCGGCACCCGCTCAACATGGGCATAAACCGCCTATGGCGGTGGCGGACGCTGCGGCAACCCGCAATAAACCGGCTCAGCCAGATAAGAATACTCTAGCCGCTCAACATGGGCATAAACCGCCCGTGGCGGTTTATCCGTGGGTGGGGCATAGTTATCCGATTATGGGGATTGATTATAGTTTGGATGGGGGGCGGCTGGTTTCGGCGGCGATGGATGGGACGGCGAAGATTTGGGATGTGGAGACGGGGCGCGAGTTATGGACATTAAAGGGGCATAACGATGCGTTGCGGGCGGCGGTTTTCAGTCCGGATGGGATGCGGGCGGCGAGCGCTTCGGCGGACAAGACGGTAAAGGTATGGGATACCCGCACGGGGGCGGAGCTTTTGACGTTGGCGGGGCATGAGGGGGTAGTGATGGATTGCGCGTTCAGCCCTGACGGTGAGCATCTTGCTTCCTGTTCGCTCGATGGGACTATCAGGATATGGGATTCTTTTGGTGGCAAGATAGCACCCACGAGGATACTGGGCGCCACGGGGGGGGATGAAGTTTGGGAGATTGCCTACAGTCCTGATGGGAAATTGCTTGCTGCGGTTTCGGTAGACAAGACGCTAAGGCTTTGGGATACGGCGAGCGGCGCTGAGCGTTGGGTTGTGCGGGGGGAGGCGGTTTTTTCGTCGCTTGTGTTTAGTCCTGATGGGCGGCGGATAGCTGTTTCGGAGGGGAGGGCGCAGCGGGCTGGCGCGTCGAGGGGGAGGGTGGTGCGGGTTGTGGATGCGGGAGAGGGGCGGACCTTGCTGACGTTGAGCGGGCATGAGGATGAAATCTATTCGGTTGATTTTAGTGCGGATGGGAAGTATCTTGTTTCGGCGTCTGGCGATCGGACGGTGAAGGTCTGGGATGCGGCGAGCGGGGCGCTCGTGCGGAGCAGGGGCGGATTTTCCGGCGATGTGATAGCCGCGCGATTTAGCCCTGAGGGCAGGTATATTGCCGCCGTTGACACGGCGCTCTTTGCGATATATGTGTGGGATTGGCGTGGGGAGGGGGAATCGGCGCTTATACGGGGCTTTTCCGCTGCGGTGCGTCACACGGTCTACAGTCCCGACGGGCAGAGCATTGCCGCCTCGTGCGATGACGGCACGGTGAAAGTCTGGGATGTTCGCAGCGGCAGGGAACTGCGAGAGTTTGTCGGCACGCGTGGGGAGCGCATTCACGCGGTGTTCAGTCCGGACGGCGCCCTTCTTGCCGCTTCTTCGTATGACGGGACTGTACGCATTTGGGATTTTACCAGCGGCGCATTGCTAAGGACGATTGACGGAGGCGCGGGGTATCTATTCACCCTCAGTTTTAGTCCTGACGGGAAGCGCATTGCCTGCGGTTCCGGCTGGTGGTCGATGTTCGGTTTTGAGCCGCCGACCGGGTATTCCGCTCAGAATGATGTGCATATCTGGGATGTCGGCAGCGGTAAAAAACTATTGACGCTCAAGGGGCATGGCGTGAGGGTGAACGCTGTTTTCTTTAGTCCTGACGGTAGGCTCATTGTATCGGGGGCGCGGGATCGTTCGGTAAAGGTCTGGGATGCGGAAAGCGGGAAAGAATTGCGTTCTGTGGAGGATATATCGAACAGCAAGATAGCGATTACTCCTGCGGGAAACGAGATAGCCTGTGCGGACGATGACGGCGCGATCATCATTATTGATACTGAAAGCGGCGGGCGGCTGCGCGAATTTGCCACGGAGGGGGGGGCGCTCATTGAGAAGATTGTTTACGACCGGGCGGGCGGGCGGCTTGCCATAGCCTCCGATGATAACACGCTGAGGGTGCTTGATGCGAAAAGCGGCGTTGAGTTGCTCTGTATCGAGACGGGGGTTACCGCGCTTGCCATAGATTTTGCCCCCGGCGACGTGCAGATTGCGGCAGGTTTTTTAGACGGCTCGACGCGGCTTTACGATGCGCGTTCTGGGGAAGAGATAGTGCAGTGCATAGGCTTTAATAACGGCGAGTGGGTAACGCTTAGCCCGAAGGGCTTTTACAACGCTTCGCCTGCGGGGGACGAGTATATCAATGTGCGGGTGAGCGATCGGGTGGACGGCATAGCCCAGTATCGCGACATTTTTTATCAGCCTGAGATGGTGATGGCGAGGGTGCGCGGCGATGATACCGCCTACCGCGCCGCAGGAATTCTTGATGCCGCCGCATTTATGCCGCCTGAAGTGAGCATACAATCGCCTGCGAGCGGCAGTATTTTTTCTTCGCGGAACGCCGAGCTTGCCATTACGGTGAACGATAGCAATCATTCTATAACGAACATAACGATTGTGGTGAACGGCAGAAAGCTTGGGCAGGGGGAACTCAAATTCGCCACCTCAACAGAATCACTTATGGTGAGCAATGCCGCGCTTACACCTACTCCTCCTACACAAAGCGTGAGTTTCAAGCTTCTGATACGGTTGGAGGAGGGGGAGAACCGCATAGAAGTGTTTGCGTCGAACAGGTATACGCAAGGGAGGGGGCGCTCGCTCGTCCGTTTTGAACCACCCGGTGTTGAAAGCGGCGTGGAGCGGGGGGAAAATCTTCCTGCGCTTTGGGTGCTTGCTATTGGCATCAATCAGTATGAGGCAGCGTCGATTAGGAATCTGCGCTATGCCGTGCAGGATGCTCGTGCCATACTCGGTGTTTTTGAACAGCAGGCGGGGAAGCTATACTCTCATGTGTATAGTGTTCTTGTATCCGATGATGCTCCGCTCAAGCCGACGAAAGAGAATATACTGTCTTCGCTTGCTTATTTGAAGCAGGCGGATGCGCGGGATGTCATCGTCCTTTTTATTTCGGGGCATGGGGTAAGCGACAAGGAGGGCAACTACCATCTGCTTCCCGCTGAAATCCGCACGGGCGGGGACGATGAGGTTCCGCTGGGGGATGCGGTGCCGAATCAAGCGATAAACGAGGTGCTGAATTTGCCAGGGAAGAAGCTGATATTCATTGATTCGTGTCATTCGGGGGGGATACAGGGCAAAAACGTCCGCAGGGTGGATAACAACCGGCTGATAAAAGAATTACAGGATTTCAGCACGGTGATATTCGCGTCCAGCAAGACTGATGAATACTCGATTGAATCGCCGATATATGGGCATGGGCTTTTCACGCACAGCATCATCCGGGGGATGAGCGGCGAAGCGGAATCGAAGATAATTCGTGGGAAAGTAACGATGATGGGGCTCGCCGGCTATGTAAGCGAATCCGTCACGGCATTAAGCGACAACAAGCAGCATCCGATTATGTACACGCCTGATGGGTACGATTATTTTAATATCGCCATAGTGCCCCCGGCGCCTCCCCTGTCTGGCATCCCCGCCCGATAAGATACGGGGAACACGCACGCCCAGACGCGCGGAGTTTTACGAGGATAACCGTATAGCCCTTCCATTGCGCCTCACTCCGGCTTCCAGCGTTTGTAGCCTGCCGTCCTGTTTTTGTGCGGCGGCGGCACGGCAGAAGGCGCCTGTGGCACTGCCCCATGCACTGCCGCTGTAAAAAACTTTTCGTGCGGTGGAGCGGGCTTCTCGGTGGGCGGCGGCGCGGCGGCGATTTTCTCGTGCGGCGCGCTTTCGCTGGCGAGAGAGTATTCCCAGTTGTCCGCGCCGGATAACACGTCGACGCCTAGCTTGAAGTAGAGCTCGTAGCGCTCCTTGAGCTTGCGCGTGCCCCCTTTGTGGAGGGCGCACATCAAGAGCACCTGGCATATTCCGTTTGCGGCGAGTCCCGGCGGGGTGTGGATAACCTGCTTCCCGCCGGGCATGAGGTTGCCGAATGCCCAGAACGCCGAAAGGGAGAGGAGTCCTGCGGGGGTGTCGGGGCATTCGTTGCCTAGCTCGAGGCACGCCTTGCTGTTCGGCTCGTCCGGCGCGCTAATCCAGCGGTAGACGGCGGAGAGGGCATTATCGCGGACTTTCTTTTCGTGTGCGGGCATTTTTGGCGGGATAACCGACTTGATTGTGTCGACCGTTTCCTTTTGAATTGCGCCGAGCTGCGCTTTTATCTTCGCCGCTTCCTGAAATATCGGGGAATTGCGGTCTATGGGATGCTGGTCTTCGCCAACCCGTTCCCCCAGTTTTTTGATGAGGTCCATCGGGTGTATTCCCTGAACCGCCTTGAACTTCTGATAGCCGACTTCGAGCGCTTCGTCAAAGAGTTTGACGATTTCAGGGTCAAGCTGTGCTTTCGCCTTTTCCAAATCCGCTATAGACTGGGCAATATCCGCCTTTATTTTGGCAATTTTCTCCATATCGGGCTCAGGCGGCTGGACTTTGGCAAAGTCCGGTACCGTTACCTCGAAGTTTGAGGCGATGTCCGCAATATCGCGGTCGACGGATGGGTTCACTGCCAATTCTTCAAGCAGGCTGATGACGCAACGATACGCCCACCAGATGATGGCGCGGTGGTGCCCGATGGACGCCATAAGTTCGGCGGCGCATTTATAGCGTCCGGCGGTGGCGAATTTAAAGATCATCTCTTGCGCGCCTCTCACGCCGGCGCAGAGCTCTTCCAAATCGGGACGGATCTTATAGCCCTCTTTCCCGACAGCATCGTCCATTGTCACGCAACGAACGAGAACCAAATGTTTGTTAAGCCAATCAAGTTTATCTGACATTTTTGTCTCCTATTGAAGAAGGGGTATGGGGGATGGGGATGAGGATGGGGATGGGGGATGGGGGATGGGGGACGGGGAACGGGGAACGGGGGAAGATTTCAAATTGAAATCTTTCTTCACACTTCACTATCCACTCTTCACTATCCCACTAGCCACTAACCACTAACCACTATCCACTCTCCCACTATCCACTCTCCCACTATCCACTCTCATCACGTTAGCTTCAGTGCCTTGGTCTCGATGTCCGAGGCGCCTGCTTTGGTTCGCAGGGCGGACGCTCCGCTTTCTGCGGCGGTTGCTTCGCCGGTGAGGGCGCGCGCTTCTGTTTCGGATGCTTTGATCTCGCCGTTTGTGCCGGAAACGGAATCTTGGGCGACCTTGCCGTTGGTTTCGGTGGCGCCGGCTTCCACGGAGCTTACCGATGTTTTGTCATGCGTGGGATGCAATTCTTTTTTGCCGGAGAGGTCTTTCTCGTCGACGTCGGTAACGATGAGGCTTGTTATTATCGATGCCGCAGCGCCGACTACCATGCTTGCCAAGAGGGAGCCGGCAATCGGTTCAACGATGGCTTCTATTGCTTCCTGCGTTTCTTTATTCATTTTATCCTCCTATAGATCATTGAGTTCCGAATTACTATAAAACTTCATTCCCCAAGTAACAAGCGGTTTGAAGAAGTTTGTTAAGATTTGCGCCACTTTTGTCTCTGTCCCCATCTTGCCAAGCCCTCCTATGGGTATGCCGGCAAGCGGCGCCTCATAATTACCCTGTTGTACAAAATTTCCTTTAAAAACATGCGCATCCTGATAGAGCATTGAACCCGCTTGAATATGGAAGGTGCCATTTCCGGGCAGCGCTGCCGGTATCAGAAGCCCGGCGGCTGTAAAGGCGATTAACGATTCGGTAATTGACAGAGCGGCATTCAGGGTGTCGCGGATATAGCTCTCGGCTTTACTGCCGCCTTCCCCTGCCATGCGAAGCCAGGGCAGCAGGGAACTCAATATCGAAACGGTAGCGCCGGCAATCTGTGAAGCAATACTGGCGGCGCCGACGAGAGCGCCGACAAAATCCTGATACTCCCCATTCGCGGTATTAATGCCTTCCAGAGCAGGCTGCTTACACCCTTTAATGAGATTAAGAACCGCGCTCGTCCCAAAGCTCCCTCCGGCGCCGGCAGCTTTGCTAAAGGGGTCGTCTATGGTTTTCGTGTCTTTTGTTATTTCTGCAGCCAAACCGAGCACCATCGTTGCTGTATTGAACAAGAATTCTACTCCCGCGTTTTGGACATTCGAACCGTAGCCCTTTCCGCCTATAGTTTGCAGTTTAATGTCGACGCCGTTCACCCGTGAAACGCCTAGATTAGACGAAAACCCGCCGCCGAAGGAATCCTGAATGGTAAAATCATTTACTACATTGATTTTTGCGTGGGCTCCCGAGACCGCTATCCCGTCGGTAGGCGACAGCGCAAGCTGCGTATCCCATGTGTTCGTAAAAGGTGCGTTGATTTTCCCCGACTTAATGACAATTCCCATGTCGGTAATGCTGATAGACGAGCGCCCCACTTTGAGCGTTATCGACGAATCAGAAGAGATGACGATATCATTTTTCGCGTTTATCGAAAGGTCGCCTGCACGAAGCGGGCTCATCACCGCGCCAAGCGCATCCTTTTTTGTATGGTCGGAAAGATCCTTGCCGACGACAATCTCCATGCGCTTGGCTTGGGCGCCGCTGTAGTTTTGCACAATCGATTTCATATCTCCGGTCGAATCTAAGGTTATGCGGTCGATATTGGGCGGGGGCTTTTCCTTGCCCGTGCTGTCTTTCTCGCCTGTTTTCCACTGCGTCTGCTCGTTAGAAAAGCCGATTTCGGAATATTTTTTATCTGCGGTGTTTGTCCCTGTTTTTTGATACCGGAATACTTGCCCCTGATTTTTAATCAGCGTGTCCATATCAGCAGCAACGGCATGAAAAGACTGCATCTCGGAGGAAGGCACATAGCCTAAAAGGTAGCCTGTGTTCCCACTTTCATGGGCGACGAGCACCTTTTCCCCGACTTTAGGGAACCGATACAAGCCTGATTGGACGCCGCCCAGCGGCATCATCAGGGTAACGACGAAGCGCTCACCGCTATTAAGCGCATAAAACTTATATGGATTATCATCCGCGCGAACGCTTGCGCCCGCATTGGCAAATGTTTTGTCCGCGTCACACACGGTCATCTCTGCTATGTCCATAGTTTTTCCTCCTTAGCTACTTTAGTAACATTACCATATATGCAGATAATATTACAGCCACTCCCCCTACTCCGGGTGCCAGCGCCTCCTGAGGGAATACTTTCTCAGGTGCGGGCACACGCGCTGACACGCCTGCGCCCGTTGCCATGCTCATCCCCGCGTCTCTGCGTCTCTGCGTCTCTGCGTCTCTGCGTCTCTGCGTCTCTGCGTGAGGTCTTCTTCGGCTTTTGCGCCTCTGATAAGGAATAACAAGGACAAATTATAATGAGCTCACCCGCCTCTCTGCTCTTTTTTCTCTTGCCTTTTCCCCCCCACCCATGCTACAATAAACCGCTATGGCTGGTGAAAAGCATCAAACTGAAGGCGCCACAGGCGCTTTCAGCCTTCCGTTTGGTAAAACAAACGGGGGGGCTAACAAGACAGCTTTTTTAGGAGGCGTCTGAGACGCTTTAATAGGAGGAAAAAATGAGAAGTGATAGCGTTAAAAAAGGGGTGCCGCGCTCGCCGCACCGCTCGCTGTTCAAGGCTTTGGGCTTTATCGATGAGGAGCTTGAGCGCCCTCTCATCGGCGTCGTCGTCGCCAAGAGCGAAATCGTGCCCGGGCATATCCACCTCGACCTCGTAGCGAAAGCCGCCTCGGACGGCGTGCGCGAGGCGGGGGGCGTTCCCGTGCAGTTTCCCGTTATCGGGGTCTGCGACGGCATCGCGATGGGGCATATCGGGATGCGCTATTCCCTCGTTACGCGGGAACTCATCGCCGATTCGATCGAATGTATGGTGAGGGCGCACGGGTTCGACGCGCTCATCTTCATTCCCAACTGCGATAAAATCGTGCCCGGTATGCTCATGGCGGCGGCGCGGCTCAACATCCCGTCGGTGTTTGTTTCTGGCGGACCTATGCTCGCCGGTCGGGGCGCGGACGGCAAGACGCTCACCTTGACGACGATGTTCGAGGCAGTGGGCGCTGTCGGCGCGGGGAAGATGAGGCAGGCTGAGCTCGACGAGCTGGAGGAGCGCGCCTGTCCGGGCTGCGGCTCCTGTTCGGGGATGTTCACCGCTAACTCGATGAACTGCGTAACGGAAGCGCTGGGTATGGCGCTGCCGTTCAACGGGACGGCGCCCGCAGTCCATGCCGAGCGGCTCAGGCTGGCGAAGAAAACGGGCTTCCTCGTGATGAATGTGCTGGAAAAACAGATACTGCCCCGCTCGGTGTTGACGGAGCGCGCTTTTTTGAACGCCCTTGCCCTCGATATGGCGATTGGCGCTTCGACGAATACGGCGCTCCACCTGCCGGCGATTGCAGGTGAGGCGGGCGTCGCCCTCAGTTTCGAGACTTTTAACAAAATAAGCGCCGTTACGCCGAATCTCTGCCGCCTGGCTCCTGCAAGCAGCACGCCGATCGAAGAGCTCCACCTCGCAGGCGGCATTCCCGCCGTCCTCAAGGAACTTGCGCGCAAAAATCTTATCGATACCGCCGCGCCTGCGGTCTACGGGACGCTCGGCGACGCGCTCAAAAATGCCGTAAACCGGAATCCGGCGATTATCCGCCCGATTGACGACCCGTATTCAGCGACGGGGGGGCTCGCCGTGCTCTGGGGGAACATTGCGCCCGAGGGCGGCATAGTCAAGCAGAGCGCCGTCTCCCCTTCCATGCTGAAACACTCAGGACCGGCGCGGGTTTTCGAGTCTGAGGAGACCGCGTTCGACGCGATCATGGGCGGCGGCATCCAAGCGGGTGATGTTATCGTCATCCGTTACGAGGGACCGCGCGGGGGACCAGGCATGAAGGAGATGCTCGCGCCGACAGCGGCGCTCGCCGGCAGAGGGCTGGACGACAAAGTCGCGCTCCTCACCGACGGGCGTTTTTCCGGCGCATCGAAGGGCGCCGCCATAGGGCATATCTCGCCAGAAGCCGCGCTCGGCGGACCGCTCGCCCTCCTCCGCGAAGGGGACATCATCGAAATCGACATTCCCGCCCGCACGATCGCAGCAAAGCTCGACGCCGCCGAACTCCAGCGCCGCAAAGCTGCATGGAAAGAGCCCCCCCCCAAAGTCAGCTCCGGCTACCTTGCCCGCTATGCGAAGATGGTCGGCTCCGCGGCACGGGGAGCAGTTTTCGAGTAGATTATGGACGATGGAGTTTTTATTCGAACTATTAGGAATACTACTTGGAATATGCTGATACTTCAAAGTAAAAATCCATCATCCATCAGGGCGAGCGCATTAAAAATTTGTCCACAGATTGCCACAGATATACACAGATTTTCACTCCGCAATTTTCTTTATCTGTGTTAATCTGTGTGTATCTGTGGACATTCTTCTTCCGTATTTTCAAATTGGACGCGAATGCACACGAACAATCATAAAATTTCATTATGAATTTGCGATTTCATCGCGTTATTCGCAGACTTTTTTCTGCATCAATCTGCAAAATCTGCGGATTTTCTTGATTTTTCTATTTTAATGCGCTCGCCCTGCATCATCTATCGTCCATCATCCTCTTCAAAAAGAGTGAAGAATGATTTCAGAGTGTAATCTTCCCCCATCCCCCATCCCCCTTCTTCCACGCCGCTATCTCTGTGTCGCCAGCCGAATGGCGAATTTTATCATTTTTGGAAAGATTTCAAGATTCAAATGTTCGATGGTATCATCGGGGCTGTTTATCAGATGCCATGTGCGGGGAATGTGCGCCGCATCGACAGAGGCGCTGAATTTGCTGTTGACAAGCGCCTCCGCATAATCAGAGTTGACCCGCGACATGCGGGCAAAATCCAAGGCTTCCTTTTCGGGCAGCAGGGTAATGGTTCCGGCGGCAAGTCCGGCGCGAAGAAATCCCGCATTATCGGAAAAAGGCGTCGGCATTGAAAAATGTTTTGTGCCGAAAATCCGGTCTGCCGCCGCTTGTGCCTTCGTGTGAAGCCGCCGCAATGTCTCCTGAAGCTGCGCCGCGCCAATCCCCGTTTCGCCCCGGATAAGATTGTCAGTCGCGGTCGAAATAATCAGCGTGTCGCCCCGCCCGCAGGCATCGAAAACAAAAAAATCCGCCTCCGCAATGTCAATGTTTTTCAGCCCCCGCGCCAGCAGGTAGGAGCCTTGCGCGCAGAGGCTTTCGCCGGATGTCAACTCCTCTTTATCGGTAAAAATGATAAGCCAGCTCTGATTCGGCATCTTTTTCAGTTCCAACGCAGCCGCTATCAGCAAAAAAACACTCGATGCATTATCATTTGCACCCGGACTGCCCGGCACAGAATCGTAATGCGCCGCCAGCACAATCGAAGGCTTCTCTTTCGATTGCCCCGAAAGAAAAAAATGACGGTTTTCGCCAAATTGAACAAGCGAATAATGAAAATCTAACTCATCCAAAAGCGCATTAAGCACATCAAAACGGCTTTTCGACAGGTCTATGAAATCCTTGAACCGATGAAATGGAGCTTTTGCAAACAGAGCGCCACAGGGTGGCACAGCCACTTTCATGCCTTGCCCTCACTATGAAGAGGGCGATTCATCCCGTCGTAGCCAGTGCCACAGGCACTTTCAGCCTTGATGCCACGGGCGCTTTCATACCTTGCCTTTGCTATGAAAAGGGCGTCTTCACTGTACTTGCCTTTGTTAAGAGAAGGGCGGCTCATTAGCGTTCGCGGTAAATTATCCGGCCTCTGCTTAAATCATAGGGGGAGAGGGCAACCTTTACATGGTCGCCCGGCACAATGCGGATATAATGCTTTCTCATCTTTCCCGAAAGATGGGCAAGTATGATATGCCCATTTTGATTGTCAAGTTCTACCCGAAACATCGTGTTCGGCAGGGCTTCCTTGACGACGCCCTCAACTTCTATCGCTTCTTCTTTTGCCATAATGCTATCGTATACCATCTTTGAAACCCTGTCAACCGCCCACAGGCGGGTTCAGGGTAAATAGGGAGTAGGGAGTAGGTGAAGAGGAATGATTACACTCCGCAATCATTCCATTTTTCATTGCTTCAGTTTATCTCTTGCCACGAGCTTACAAAACTCACCGTATCGGACGCTTCTTCAAAAAAATCATCCCATGCTTCCGTATCGTCCGCAACCTTAACTTGGCATGCATTCTTGATGTCGAAACTGCCTTCGTAGTCCTCGCCAAACACTTCAAGGCTTATGGCGCCCATGTCTACGGTAGTCATGCTGCACACGTTTAGGAAGAAGGCGCCTATACTGGTCAGTTGTGACAGCGGACTCAGGTCAAGCGATGTCAAACTGGTGCAGTTTTCCAGAAACTTATCGCCTATACTGGCAAGGTTCGAGAACGAGGACAGGTCAAGCGATGCCAGCCCATAGAATTTCATGAGGAAATCATCGCCGATAGTGCTCGCCCCCGCCACATCGCTGCTCCATTTTATCTCGTGGATATACTTTGTCTGGTAGAGCTTGCCCTTAATCGTGAAGCTGCCACCACCCCCACAGAGCAATGCCAGTCGTGTGTCCGCCGTCATGGTGCCCGCCGCCCAGACTGGGAAGTCTGCTAGGTTCACGGTTTCGTCTTGACTAGGGTCATACCCTGACTCATCGCCGCCCGGTATTGCGCGCAGTTTGCCGTCAGCCGCTCCCCTGCCCGAGTATATGTTTTTTTCTGAGGGGGTGTAGCATGTTTCGTTGTAGACAAAGGTCGTATAGGACGCAAGATTCCCCGTCAGAGTCCATATACGGGTTGCGGGGGTAAGAGTCGGCTTGGCGATGCTTACCAGAATTATTCGCCCCGCGTCAGCGGGAATACCGGTTACCGTGAGCGTGTAAATCCCCACCACCGATTCTCCTTTTTTTATGGTAAGCGGCTTGATGGTCGGCACTGTCCCACCGGTGTCCTCATACTTAAACGTGAATATTTCGGCTAAAGCGGAGGCGCTTAGGTCGTCGGTTAAGCCGGCAATCTCTTTGTCGAAGTCCAGAACGAGCGTCGCCGTCCCCACCCCCTTTTCGTCGAAGTTGATTGCCGAGGGCTCCAGATTTAACCACACCGGATCGGGGGGCTGACTTAGATTCGATGTATCCGCAATCGCGTTGCAGGATCCAAGAACCAGCACGACAAGCGCCGTGCATACGAGTAAGAGCGATTTGTTAATGTTTTTCATACTATATCTCCTTCTGGTTAATGCATTCTATCATAGAGCTTGCAAAATGTCAAGGGACTGTCCGGCACCCCAAGTTGATGACGCCCTTTTCATCCTGAAGGCGAGGGCAGAAAGCGCCCGAGGCGCAATAAAATGTAACTTTCCCCTCTTTGACAGTCCGCGTCTTTTTGATAAAATGACTTATGACGCAGAATGAATCGTTCACCGCGAAAAAAGAAATACTCAGAAATTACTCTTCATTTGTGTTATTCGCGTTGTTCGTTTTATTAGTATTGTTCGTATTATTTGCGTTATTTGTCTTGTTTGCATTATTAATATCATTCGTATTGTTCGTGTTATTTGCATTATATGTGTTATTCGTATTGTTCGTATTATTTGCATTATTTGTATTGTTCGTGTTAATCGTGTTAAAAATTCTCCCTATCCAGCGCGTTCCGAAACAGGACGCGCCTTTCACTGTGCAAACAAAGCAGATCGAATGCTCAAAGTAACGAAATATGGCAGTAGCGCGGTGGGCGATTTCCTACACACAGAGCGAGGCGGGCAATCTGGACGCTAAAATGGCAGCAGCTTTTTTTGGAGCGCTTGTATATTCACCAGCGCCTGTTCGTAATCAATAATTTTTACCAGACGGATAATTTCTTCAAGGGCGCCGTCTATGGTTTTTTCGCAACACACCTGCTCTAACGCTTGAATTTCTTTTCCCGCTGTTTTGGGTTTGCATCTTTGGCACGAGAGAGAAAGGTTTTCCAGCATGAGGGCAAGTTCAGTCTTTTTTATTTTTTTCTTTTCAGAGATTTCCGAATCGTTCAGTAAAATTTGACTTACGGATCTATGAAACTCTTGGATAGATGCGAGGTAGCCTTCCGTTTCTTCGGCGCAAATCTTTAGTGCCTGTGCGGAATCGTTGGGAACGAGCGTGCTGTCTTCCGTCGTATTCATCATGGTTTTATTGACGTCGCCGCTTAAAAACTTTCCGGCATATTCTAGCTTTTTGGACCATGTAAAAAGAGCGCCTTGCGATATGATGGCAAAAACTCCCTTGTATGCGTGCGTTTTTATCCCATACTCTTTCCAATCCGCGTTTTCTTTCGCCTGTTTTATGGTTTGCGATAATTCGTTGGAATTCTCGCAAAACTGCCGCAGGACAGCCAGATAGCCCTTAAGCTTCCCCCCTGTCCATTTTAAGCCGCTTTTGGTATCAAGCCCCTCGATTTTTGATAGTTCTTCAAATATCCACTGTTCAGGCGATGTTTCACCAGAACGCCTGCCGCCATTTTGCCTTGCAACCACATTCCGCCGAGTCTTTTGCCTCCGGTTGCCCCGTTCTAATTTTTCAGGCGGCAGCCATTTGGCAAGAATTTCGTTTAAGCAATGCGCCTCAATAGGCTTGCTTATAAAATCATTCATCCCTGAACTTAAAAACAAATGCCTGTAGCCGCCAATCGCGTTTGCGCTGACGGCAATTATGGGAATGTCTTTATAGCCCGCCCTGTCTAACGCGCGTATTTTTTGCGCCGCCTCGATACCATCCATACCACTCATCATGTGGTCCATAAATATTATATCATATTGTTTTGATTTTGCCGCGCCGATAGCCTCCTTGCCGCTTGCCGCCGTATCCGATATAATATTGTGCGTTTCTAAAAACCCGGAAAGTACAAGTAAGTTTTCCGGTATATCATCGACAACAAGAACTTTTATGTCATCTTTATTTTTTGCATACACAAATGTATCGATGTTCAATTCCGATTCCAGTTTTTGAGGATCTCCTGCTACCAAGGGCAAGCAGACGGTGAACACCGAACCTTTACCATATACGCTGTCAACTTTAATGGAGCCGCCCATCATGTCAACAAGACGCTTGGTAATGGCAAGCCCTAAACCCGTGCCTGCAATACCCCGATTGCGTTGCCGGTCAACTTGTTCAAAACTAAAAAAAATCCGTTCAAAGTCTTGTTTGTCTATCCCGATGCCGGAATCTTCGACAATCGCGCTCAAAAATTTTTTGCGTTTCTTGACCACTTGCTTTAACTGAAAGCTAATGACGCCCTGCTTGGTGTATTTGATCGCGTTGGTAATGATATTCGTATACACTTGCCATAAACGGTTTTCATCGCCATAGAGAACCTCGGGGAGCGTTTCATCCAAACTCGATTTAAATTGCAGTTTTTTTTCTATGGCGGCAAACTTCGAAAGCGATGTAATGTTTTCATAAAATGATTGCAGCTTAAAATGCACCGGATCAAGTTCAAATTTGCCAAATTCAATTTTTGAATAATCAAGAATCCCATTGATGATATTTAAGAGCACCCCCGACATTTTTTTTATTTCCGTAAAATATTTTTTTTCTTTCTCCGCTAGTCCATCGGTGCACACGAGGGCGCTTAATCCTAAAATCGTATTCAGCGGCGAGCGTATTTCGTGACTCATCGTCGCAAGGAACTCGCTCTTTGCACGGCTCGCCGCCTCAGCCTCCTCTTTTACTTTTATAATGTCGCTTAACTCAAATAACTGAATAAACGAACCCTTCGTTTTACCCAGAATAGGACTGCTAATTATCTTAAAGTATCGTTCATTGCCATCAATGCTTATGTTCTTAAAATCAACAAGAAAACTGTCGTTTTCTAAAAATTCCGAAAACATCTTTTTTAATTCCGCATCTTTCAAGAGCTTTAAAAAAGATTGAGAGACGCAGGATTCAGTATCGTCAACACCGACAAATTTTGCCATCGGCTCATTGATAAAACTTACTTTTTTATGCCCATCGACAAAAACTACCAGATTTTCGGATTTTGCCATCAGCGTATTAAAATAATCTGTCGCTTTTACCGCATTAATCTTCATAAAAAAAATCCTATTCCGCTTGTATCTTAAGAAAGTTTTTGCTCTGGGCACGGCTTAAAAATTTTATTTCAAATCCCGTTTCAAATTGAACCCGTATAACGGGACCATCTTCACCCTCGGTAATGCCCGCAACCGCGCCATACCCGTAATCATCGTTAAACACTCTGTCGCCAATCTGCCACCTGCCGTCAGATGATTTTGCGGTTTTTTTTAAGGTAACGGACTTGGTGGTTCCCATTTGTGATTTTTTACCGATACCCCCCTCCCCCCCCTCGCTTTCGGGGATATAAAAACCGTATGGTATCTGTCCATGGATGTCTAATTTTGATTTGTCGGCTTCCTGTAAAAAAAGCGAAGGCTCCATGTACATTATCTGCCCCCAAACACGGCGCACGGCACAGCTGGTAAAATAGAGTTCATCCATTGCCCGCGTCGCGCCGACATAAAAGAGCCGTCGCTCCTCCTCTAAGTCCTCGTCTTTTTTATTTTCGCGGGGGAAAAGCCCCTGCTCCATGCCGGTCATAATCACCCGTTTGAATTCAAGCCCCTTCGTGTTGTGCAGCGTAATCAGCGTTACGTAATCCTCACCCGCCTCTTCGCTGGTCAACGCGCGGTCAAGTTCAATGCGCTCTAAAAATTCGCTAAGCCCCGCCTCATCAGCGTTGTATACACCGGCGCTGTTGACGAGCTCCTGCAAGTTGGCAACCCGCGTCTCGCCGTTAATCTCGTCATGCGCCAGATGATAGCTTACCAAACCTGACGCTTCAATCAATTGGGCAACACACACCGATAAGCCGTCGGAAGCGATTAAGGTGCCCTTTTTTCGGGGAGGGAGGGGTGGGGCAGGCTGCCCCGAGAGCGCGTTCCTCCCCGCAGCAAGCGCCGCAAGGAACATCGCGATACCGCTGCGCGCCTTTGCCGCCAGAGTGGGCATAACCCGTGCCATCGTGGTTTCTATATTCCAGTCCTGCTCGTTCCAGCGTTCACTTAAAATCTTATCAATCGTTACGGCGCCGATACCCCGCGCGGGTTTATTGATGATGCGCCGAAAGCTTACCTCATCTTTGGTGTTCACCATAAATGAAAGTAAAGCCAGCGCATCTTTAATTTCTTCGCGCTCATAAAACTTTAACGATCCGATAACCTTATACGGGATTTTCCTCCGCACAAATTGATTTTCAAAATTCAAGGATTGCGCGTTCGTCCGGTATAATATTGCCCAGTCTGCAAAATGCGCGCCGCCTTTGCCTTTGACCGAACGGATAATTAAATCCCCGGCGCACTCCGCCTCGTTTTCCGCATCGGGAAGAAACATGAGTTTTGGGCGAAACCCCAGCCCTCGTGCCGCGACAAGTTTTTTCCCATGCCGCCCCCTGTTGTTGCGGACGACGGAATCGGCAATGCCCAGTATATCCTGAGTCGAACGATAATTGGTTTCCAGCTTGATAATATCGGCGCCGCCAAATATTTCGGGGAACTGTAAAATATTCCGCACCTCCGCACCACGGAAACGATAGATAGATTGATCGTCATCACCTACCACGCAGAGGTATGTCTCCGGTCCGGTAAGCTCCTTTAATAACTCCGCCTGAGCTACGTTAGCATCCTGATATTCGTCAACCATAAGCGCACGGAATCTATCTTGCATCCTTGCCTTTATATCGGGGTTTTCGCGCAGCAGCTCGACGGGTTTTTTAATCAGGTCGCCAAAATCAACATTTCCAATTTGCCGTAAACGCTCTTCATATTTAGTGTATGCCGTGCGGAATTCTTTTCTGCCGTTAATCAACGCAAGCTCCTCGCTGTCGGGAGACAGATTCATATCCTTCGCTTTTGCTATTTGGTATGAAAGTATTTTCACCTCGTCTTTGCGTTTATCAGGTAGCAACGACGCGAGGAGGGCAAGCGAATCATCATCATCATATATGATAAAGTTAGAGCCAAGCCCCGCTTGCTCACAGTTCCGCCTGAGGAACCACGCGCCGAATGAGTGAAACGTGCGGAGCATGGAATCAACGGCGCGCGGCTCGATGAGCGCCGCCCGCGCCGCCATCTCCTTCGCCGCCTTGTTGGTAAACGTAACAGCAAGTATCGACCAAGGCCGCATGTTTTTTTCGCGTATAAAATAGGCAATCTTGGTGGTGATGACCCGCGTTTTGCCGGAACCCGCCCCCGCCAGAATCAAGAGCGGCTTGCCCGTGTGTAATACCGCCCGCCGCTGCTCCTCATTCAGCATCGCTAAATAATCCGGCGTCGTTAAAAAATCATTGTCTTCCATTGCCCGCCTCTAACTCTGCGCTCTTTCGAGCAGACAAACTGCCACCGCCTCGACCGCCGCACCCACGCCTATGTCGCCGAGCCCCTCGCCGGTCTTCGCCTTAACAAAAACCCGCCCGCACTCAATCCCCAGCGCTTCTGCCAAGCGCGCCCTCAGCGCCTCGCGGTAGGGGAGGAGGCGCGGTCTTTCGCAGCTGACCACACAATCAATGTTGATGATGCGCCAGCGCGCCTCGCGAACCTTGCCGTCCGCGATCTTCAGCAATGCAATGGAGTCCGCATCCTTCCAGCGCTCGTCATCAGACGGGAAGAGCTCGCCTATGTCGCCTAAGCCGGCGGCGCCAAGCAGCGCGTCGATTATCGCGTGGGTAAGCGCATCGCCGTCAGAGTGCCCCGCCTCGCCCTTGTCGAAGGGTATCTCAAGCCCGCCGAGAACGAGGCGCCTCCCCGTAACCAAGCGATGTAAATCCCGCCCAAGCCCAATGCGTATATCCATAAACCCAGCATAACAGCCCCCCCCCATCATTTCAAGCGTCCGCACAGGGCGCCTCGGGTACACTTTGTTTTTCGGGCTAAATTCAAAAGTGTGATAAACTATACTGATAACGGGGGGTCTGGGGGGGCATCGTGCCCCCCCAGTGGGGGCGTTGGGGGGGCTTGCCCCCGCAGAGTGGGTTGGGGGGAACGTAGTGCGCCCGTCGGGGGGGACTTCTCCCTAAACCTCCGCCTGGTTT
>JAITNZ010000126.1 GCA_031290205.1 Spirochaetaceae bacterium | reverse complement strand
TTGGGGTAACCGGGCGAATGGGCAAACTCGGGGGCAACGGGGGTATTTTATTTTGTGTTTTATTTGTTTGTTTCTATTTTTTTATTTTGGGGTTGGGGGTTTGGGGTTGGGGGGATGGATAAAAGGCGCGTTTTGATAAGATAACGGGGTTTTAAGTTTGCGATATGCTAGAAGATAGTAGAATGAACATTGAATAGTGAACAATGAACAACGAATAGTGAGTGATGAGTGATGAGTGAGGCGTGAGGCGTGAAGAAAATTTCAAACTGAAATCTTTTCCCCATCCCCCATCCCCCATTCCCCCTCTTCAATAGGAGATATATAAGATGAAAAAAAAACTTTTACTGGTGTTACTGATGTTGCCGGCGTTCTATGTAAGCGCTCAGCAGATTACGCGTTTTGCGGTTGTCGATATTAACAGGATCTATGGATCATTTCAGAGTGATTCTAGAGCCATGCAGGATTGGGAAAAGCGGAGCGCCGCCGTGCAAACGGAAGTAGACAAAAGAACGCAGGAGATTCAAAACCTCGTCGGGCAGAAATCGGAAGCGGAGTATTCCAACGATGGGGACAAAGCAAGGCGCCTCGATGCCGAAATTACGAGGAAGACCGATGCCTTAAAAACCTATTACGAAATTGAAACAAAGAAGCTTGAAGATCAAAAGACAAAGCTTTCGGCGGCAAATGATTTTGTAAGCAAGGTACAGAATGAGGTGCGCATCGTTGCGGAAAGCGAAGGGTACAGCATGGTCCTCAACCTCCGTGATAATAAAAGTATACTCTGGTATAGTCAGGCAATTGACATAACCGACAAAGTTATTGCAAACTTAAAAGGAAAGCGTCTGTGAGGCGCCATAGGCGCTTTATGCCTTCCGTGCGGTTCAGCCGCTTTATGCCTTCCGTGCGGCAAGAGAGCGGGGATACAGAGTTTGTTGATTTTTTATAGTTTAAGGAGAAAAGTATGAGTGAAATGAATGAGGTCAGTAAAATTTTGGATTTTCTGAAAGAGTGTCAGATGTTTTTTATGGCGACTTGCGATGGGGCTTCCCCGCGCGTGCGTCCCATGGGGCTTGTTTTTCCGTATAAAAACAAACTCATGTTCGGAACAAGCAACAACAAAGATTTGTGGAAGCAGCTGCAGTCAAAACCTGAAATGGAGATCTGCGCCTGCCATGAGCACAAGTGGCTCCGTTTACGGGGGAAAGTCGGTTTCGAGAAAGACCGCGAGGCGAGAGTAGCGGCGCTTGAAGTAAACCCCAGCCTCAAACGGATGTATAATCCAGACGATGGCGTATTCGAGGTTTTCTATTTTGAGTCCGCCACCGGCGCCTTTGAAGATATGAGCGGCGCACCCAAGAGAGCTATCACGCTCTAGAGCATCGTGAAAAATTCCTCGCGCTTAGCGGTTTACGGCGCGCTGTTTCTTTTGCTCCTCTGTTGCTCGTCCTGCCAGCGGAAGTTAGGCTGGGGGGTCTTGCTTTGGGCGAACGAAACGCGGGGGATCCCTTCGGGCACCGTCCTTCCTGTCTATATAAAATCAAATATAGAAAAAAAATGGATAGTCGGCATTCCTAAAGAGTATCAAGCGGAGGGTGAGGATGATATAAAAATTGAAATCCCCCTGTCCCAGCTTGAGCTTGCCGGCTCGGAGCGGGAAGCGAGAAGACGCGCCGCCGAATTTTCAGAGTTTGCCCTTGATTATGCCGAAACGATGCAAGACGGGCTTCCCGTCCGCGAACATCCCGATAACAGTGCGCCGCGTGTCTATCGCTTGCGTATCGGCGAGATTATTAAAATTATATCGCGCTCGGAGGGCGCTCCGGCAATCAGCACGACAGGCGACAAACTGCCGGGAGAATGGTATCGGGTCCTCACGCAGGATGGGACACGGGGATACTGTTTTTCTTATCGGCTTAGTTTTTTTAAGCATACGACTGGATCGCTTACCGGTGATACTACGGTAAGTAGCAACGTATTAGATACCACCCTCGAGCGCATTCAATCAAAAGTGTGGTCTGCCGAAATATATGATCAGATGTTAAATGATCGTAAGTTTAATATAGATGCGCTTGCAAAACATTGGTCGTTCTCGACCGGTGAAGATACCGGCATCGCCAATATATATACACAAAATATCGATAAGAGTTTCCGCTACACTGCGATACGGAAAACGGGCGAATGGACTTGGCGTTTTGAAGGAACTTCACTTACCATGCGTTTGCTCTCCGACAACCTCCTAGCGCTTGAATTTTTAGATAACGAGGGGATACGCCAATTATTACATTTTGTAGCGCTTCCCACCTCAATTGATGATCTGATTGTGCAGGAAAAAAACCGCCGCGAAGCGCAATATCAAAGCATATATAAACTGGGACCCGCATTCGCAAGCGCCACATTTGGGGTGCTTACCCTTACGCCGGAAGCTGAGTTCCTCTGGGAAGATTTTGAATTACTCGTCCCTGATTATATTCCCATATCCGCAATAGGAAGAGGCGTCGTCGAGTTGCGTTACCACATAGCGGATGCGCTCTTAGAAAACTTTGATGGCGTTATCACGCTTCGATTTAAGACGATAGGCGGTCCCGACAGGAATGTAAACTTCCTCTACAAAGCTGCCCCTGATAACGAAAGCGGCGCGTTGCGTCTTGAATTTATATCACCATCCAATATACTGGATAATGTTGTGATACAGCAAAATGAATCGCCTATGATACTCTATTTTTATAGTATGATAGATTAAAGAACTAATGAAGAACACATAAGGAAAAAGAAAAATGTCATCAGCATTTATGAATACGTACCATCGCCTTCCTGTTACCTTCGAAAGCGGTGAGGGTGCGATTTTAACTGACGTAAACGGGAATCAGTATATCGACTGGACTTCGGGTATTGCCGTTAATTGTTTGGGGCACAACTATCCGCCGCTGGTGAACGCGATTAGCGCTCAGGCTGCAAAACTCTTGCATACGAGTAATTATTTTGAAAGCGATATAAGCAATGCCTTTGCCGAAAAATTGTGCGCGGTTTCCAAAATGAACAAAGTTTTTTTATGCAATTCCGGCGCCGAGGCTAACGAATGCGCGATAAAAATCGCGCGGAAATATTCGTTCAAAAAATATGGCGAGGGGCGGCATACAATTGTTACCTTGCTCGGTGGTTTCCACGGCAGAACGATAACAACGCTTTCGGCGACAGGGCAGGAGAAATTTCATGTGAATTTCGGACCCTGGACCCAAGGCTTTTCTTTCATCCCGCCTCAGGCACTTCCCCCTTCGCCTTTGGTAAGCGAAGAGCGTTCCATTCCGGCAAATGCGGACGCCCTCGACGCCGCCCTCGATTCAAAAACGGCGGCGCTCATGCTGGAGCCGATACAGGGTGAAAGCGGCGTCATCCCCTTAGACGGCGCGTTCGTGAAGCGCGCCGCAGAGCTCTGCGCCGAACGGGATATTTTGCTGATATTCGACGAGGTGCAGAGTGGGGTAGGGCGCACCGGTAAATTTTTCGCCCATGAACATTTCGGTGTGCGGGCGGATATTGCGACGCTGGCAAAAGGACTCGCCGGAGGCATCCCCATCGGCGCTGCGCTTGCGAACGAAAAAACCGCCGATGTCCTTGAAACAGGCGACCACGGCAGCACATTCGGCGGTAACCCGCTGGCGGCGGCGGCAGGACTCGTCGTACTCGACAAAATTGGCAACGACAATTTTTTATCACAGATAAACGAGCTGGGCAATCAACTGATGGACGGCTTACAAGCACTGGATAAGAAAAAAATCCTCTCTGTCCGTGGCAAAGGCTTGATGATCGCCTGCGATATACCGCTCGACGCATGGGATGTGCTTGTAAAGCTCATCTCTCTTGCAAAAACTGAAACAGAAGGACTCCTCCTCCTCTCCGCCGGAGCGAAAACCCTCCGCTTCCTCCCGCCCTACATCATCAGCAAAGAGGAAATCGACAGGGGGCTGCGCTTGCTGGATAGGGTACTGAAGTAAACCAACAATAATTCCGAGCCCAGCAGCCAGCACCCAGCACCCAGCCCGCGTGTCCGAGAAGCCCCCCCCGCTTGTGCTGTAGGGATGTTCCCGCCGCGTAGCCGGGCGGGGCGGGGGAGCCTCGCCGAAAAAATTCGCTGGTAGCAACTACGCAGCAAACAATCCCAAGCTACTGCTTGGGACGAGGACACGGCACCCAACAAATGCCGCCGTAGGCGAGGGCGCCTGTTTTTCGGTGAGGGTTCCCCGCCCCGCCCGGTCCCCGCGATTTGAAAAATCGCGAGGGCGCATATACGGGGAGTTGCTGGAGGTAATTGATGAATATCACGCGATAAATTTATAACCATGCTCGCTGTAAAGTTGCAGAGCGCGTTCAATTTTTTCGGCTTCTTTATCAAAACACCATTCATGGGTAAATGCCACGATATATTTGTTTCCTATCTGCAAGACTTCAGGTGTAATCACCGTGTCAATATTTTCAAAGCGAATTCTTGTCCGCCGGTGCATAAGTCCCTCACTTTGAAAAATATCATTTTCATTATAGGGCAAGCTGTCATCGTCCTTGGTCAAAAGGGTTCTCACCCCCTTACTCCGCAAGAATTTTTTTTGCTCAGGATTTGCCTGCCAATAATGAAGACGCAAGGTATTTGTTTTCCCGGCGCCCAAACGTTTTATCGTATCATTGAAGAGATTAAAACCAGCTTTATATCCGGTTTCTTCAATAAATGGTTTGGCGCATTTGGCATGATAGCCGAATTTCAACCAAGACGCATTTTGCACAAAATCACGTCTATAGCAGCTTGGAATCTCTGAAATAATAAAATCGTTTGCAAGGGCGTAACAATACAAAGTAATCTTTATCCCAAAACGTTCGTGCCATTTCTTAATGGTATTGAAAAAAGCTATGTCAAACAATCCATTCGTAGCATTTGTAGCAGACGCTAAGCGCCGCAATGATTCACCCACATCATCAACAGAGAGATGGCAATATTTGATGCTATCTTTCAACAGGAGCCCCCTCTGTCTAGTATAATTTTATATTTTAATTTTTTCCATAGTAAAGAAAATTTATGCATAACCAAGAAGGCACGGACGTGTTTTATATTTGCTAATTCCTCAGATATCGGATCTAGATAGCAATTTTTATTTTTAAATATCGGATCTTGCAGCATTTTAACGTAAGCCGGGAATTCGGGATGATCTTTATTACAAACACGCGCTTCTTTTACAGATAATGAGGTCCCCCAATCTCTATATGAAAGAAATCGGACTGCGGCTTCGTATTTTTGTGCAAATTTAACCATATCGGGCATCTCCGGGTAGTTTATCCGCTGTACAACATAATTAAAATATATTTTTTCAACCTTGCCTTTTTGTTTGATGGAAAGAAGCCAATCGAGGTTTTTTATTAACGTTTCCCATTTTAGGGGTGGGCGGGGGGGGGGGGGCCGGGGGGGGCGCTGGGCCCGAGCAACACAGAGTAGTGGGTTA
>JAITNZ010000114.1 GCA_031290205.1 Spirochaetaceae bacterium | reverse complement strand
GTCGAACTGTGCGAAATCGCCGCAATGTCCATCACCTCCTGGACGCTGTTCGAGGAGAGCATCGCCCAGCCGGTCTGGCGGCACGCCATCACATCCTGATGGTCGCCGAAAATCGACAGCGACGAGGTCGCCAGCGCGCGCGCCGCAATATGGAACACAGTCGAAGTAAGCTCGCCTGCAATCTTATACATATTCGGAATCATCAAGAGCAAACCCTGAGACGCGGTAAACGTCGTCGAAAGCGCCCCCGTCGTCAGCGCCCCGTGCACCGCGCCCGCCGCGCCCGCCTCGCTCTGCATTTCGTAAACGAGGGGTACCGTCCCCCACAAATTCTTGCGCCCCTGAGCGGAAAGCTCGTCGGCGACCTCCCCCATCGGGCTCGAAGGGGTAATCGGGTAAATCGCAATAACTTCACTCAGCGCGTGCCCAACAATACCCGCCGCCGTGTTTCCGTCCGTCATTATCATCTTTTTTTCAGACATATTTTTTCCTTTCCTTAGTAGTATTTCAATAGAATAAGCCAAGTTTACCAAAACCCCCTCAATTATTCAATACCTTCAGCAGATCCCGGGTGCACTTCAAAATTCGTGGTAAATCAGGTAGGCGCTATGGAAATCTCCAGTATAAGGAGGGGGAAGTCTATTTTCAAATTGTCCGCGAATGGACGCGAATGTACAGGAATAATCATAAAATATCCTTATGAATTCGCCTTTTCTTCGCGTCCTTCGCAGACTTTTTTCTGCATCAATCCGCAAAATCTGCGGATTTTCTTGATTGCGCCACAGGCGCTTTCTACCCTCTCCTTCAGTATGAAAAGGGCGTTGTCCACTTGGGGCGGTTCAAACTGGGGGTGCGGGGGATATGTTCTCCCGCATGAGCAAAGACTTCAAGGAGAAATCTTTAATGCGCTCGCCCTAAGAGAGGGAAGAAGTCCAACAGGTTGCTACCCGTAAATATGCTCGAACTCGTGGAGGAGTTCGAGCGCTTTGTCCTTACATTCGCCGCAGCCGCTGCCGATTTTGGTTGCCGCTTGCAGCGCTTCCCAAGTGCGCGCGCCGTTTTTGAACGCAGCCTCGATGTCCTTGTCGGTAATTTCGAGGCATTTGCATATCTCGACAGCTTCCACCTTGAACAAGCCCGCTCTGCCCGTCTTGGAAAGATAGTCGTCGATAGCCGCGCGCAGCGCCTTATCGCCAAGCACCGAACAGTGAATCTTGTTGTCGGGCAGCCCGCCGAGTTTCTGCACGAGGTCGTCGGGCTTAATGTTGTAGGCATCGCGGATGTTCATCCCCTTGATCGTTTCCGAAAGCATACTCGTCGACGCAATCGCGCTGGCGCATCCATAGGTTTTCCAACGACAGTCGTCGATGACATCATCCTTGACGCGCAGCAGCATCAGCATCTGGTCGCCGCATTTTATATTTCCCGTCTGCCAGCGCCCGTCGCAGGTCCAGCTCGCCTCGTCTTCCATCAGCACATTCTGAGGGTCGACAAAATGTTTTTTCACAATATCCGAATAAAGCCAATTCATTTCCATATTTTTTTCTCCTACTAAAAATATATACTCAAGTTACTATAACGTTTCAAATTCCTACCCTGTTCTCTCTATTGAGAAGCAGGGGTATAGGGTCGAGGGTCGGGGGTCGGGGTTTCAATTTGAAAAATCAGAATATTGCATGAAATAAACTAATACTCTGAAGTAACATCTTCCCCTAAACCCCATACCCTAAACCCCATACCCTAAACCCCATACCCCGCTTTCTCATCGCCGCGCTCAGTACGACACCGTCGACATTGCCCGCAAGCGTGCGATGATGGGGGGCAGCACATCGAGCACGTAGTCGATTTCTTCGGCGCTGTTTCCCCAGCCCATGCTGAAGCGGATGGAGCCGTGGGCGAGCTCGGGCCAGACGCCGATTGCCATCAGCACGTGCGACGGGTCGAGGCTGCCCGAAGCGCAGGCGGAGCCCGTCGACGCCTCGATGCCCTTCAAGTCAAGCGAAAGGAGTATCGATTCACCCTCCGCGCCGGGAAACGAAACATTCAGCGTGTTCGGCAGCACGCGCTCGTCTTCCGGCGGACCGTTCACCTTGATATTCGGCACTCGGCTGAGGAGCCCGTCCCGCAGGCGGTTTCGCAGCGCCCGCATAGCTTTGCCGTAGTCGGGGAGGCTCGCCATTGCAAGCTCCGCCGCCTTGCCAAACCCGAGGATGGCGCTATTGTTGTAGGTGCCCGCGCGAAAGCCCTCCTCCTGATGCCCCCCGTGAATCAGCGGGAAGAGCGGCGCCCCGTGCCGCCGGTAGAGCGCCCCGATACCCTTCGGTCCATATATCTTGTGCGCCGACATCGTTAGGTAATCGGCGCCGAGCTCGGTAACATCGACGGGAATCTTCCCGACTGCCTGCGTCGCGTCCGTATGGACGAAAGCGCCCCTCTCCTTGGCAAGGCGGGCAATTTCTTTAAAATTCTCGATGGCGCCGATTTCGTTGTTTGCGTACATCACCGACACAAGCAACGTCTTCTCGCTAAGGGCGGCTCTGTAGGCGTCCATCTTGATCATCCCGAACTCATCGACGGGGAGGAAGGTCACGCGGAAGCCCAGCGACTTGAGGTAGCCGGCAGCGTTCAGCACGCAAGGATGCTCGATTGCCGTCGTGATGAACTCGGTGCGCCCGCTTTTCAGCATGACGCCCTGAGCATCGGAGGCGGCGCGTCTAAAAGTCTGAAAGACCGTATTATTCGACTCCGAGCCGCCCGAAGTAAAAATAATATCGCCTGCCGGGGATCCAATCAGCGCCGCCACCGCGCGCCGTGCCGCTTCGACCCGCGCCCGCGCCTCTCTGCCGTCGGTATGCATACTCGACGCATTCCCGTAAATCTGCAAATCAGCGATAATTTCGTCCCGCACCTCCGGTTTAAGGGGTGTCGTGGCGTTATAATCCAAATATATGCGTTTTTCTGCCATATCATCTATCTCCATTCCGCCTTAGGGTGCCCTTTGAAAAGGGCATTTCGTCGCCTCAGCGTTTCAAATTGAATATACCATTTTTTAAATTTAATTCCTAGTAAAACTGTAAGGTTAGGGACGATGGGTTTGGGGTTTGGAGTTTTTGAGGGATGGATGATGAATGATGGGGGGAGCTGAAATAACAATGCGCTCAAGCGAGCTCGGCAATCTTCTCTCGGACGGGCGGCGTTGTGACAAGCTGCGACTGGTTCGACTGGGCAACGGCGAGCTGATATTTGAATATGACGAGCGCCGCCACAGGCAGTGCATGAGGCGCTTTCAGCCTTGTCCTTTTCTCCGGTTGCAATTTTTGCAGAGCATTTGCAAATTGTCTGCCTGTGTTTTACCGCCTTCTGACCACGGCGTTATGTGGTCCCCTTCCATTTCGTTTATAACGAAATGTTCTTTACATTGAGGGCAAATGCCATTCTGTTTTTCATAAACCGCCCGTTTTTGACTATCGGTAAATGCTCGTATATTTAAATATTTTTCGTCTTTGGTAAGCAGATAAGGATATATACCGGATTTTTTGGTAACATCATCGTCCATCATCAGGCGTTTAATTTCTTTTTCCATTTCAGAGGAATTAAACTTTTCTTTTCCAAAGGCATTGTACAGTTCCCCCCAGGCAATGCCTTTCATTTCTTTGCGGTATTCGCAGAAAATGACTTTTACCCAGTTGATGACATTCTGGAAATACAGCCATAGTTCATTCGCGTTAGGCTCGTGCTGATTTTTTGACATATACGCTTCGATTTTTCCTGCGCTGATCCAGTAAAGGGCGGTTTCCAAAAAATCCTGTCGGAGCGGTGAACCGTTTATATAATCCTTGGCGAGGAGATATGCGACACAGTTTGTTTTACTAAAAATATGTTTTGCATCAGTTAGCCATGTTCCGGTGTAAATGGCGTTACGTAATTCCTGCTTGGTTAACGTTTCACCGGCAAAATTGATGATTTCAAACCACTTCAATATTTCACTGTCTGTCCCTTCGCAAAAATATACCATCAATTTGTAGTTTAAAATTTGTTCCTGCTGATCATCGGTTAAATTATGCCAATAAAAGTCGTTTATGCTATATCGGTTGGATACATATTGACATATCGAAACGGTCCGCTGTTGCCCGTCAAGGATTTCGTAACAGCCACCCTTTCTCATCCAATACATAACATTGAGAGGAAAATTTTGGCGGACACTATCAATAACGGCATCCCGCTGCTTGTCCTTGTAAATAAACTCCCGTTGGTATTTCGGGCGGATATTGAGTTTGCCGCCGTATCCGTAAACGCCTTCTTCGTCATTATCAACATAACCTTTAACAAGGTCTTTTATCAAAATTTCGTGCAGTTCAATTGTCATTTTGTTTCCTTTTTGTCTTTATTAAAATTCGGACATATTTTCTTTCACCTTTTACTTCCGCAAAACAATTATTTGTAAAAGGGATACCAAGCATATCACCATGATTGGTAACGCCAATAATTTCAAATTGTTCAGGGTTGTATTTGTCCAAAAACGTTATGGGAACGCCCATAATGCCACCATAATCCTTTGGTATTTCAGAAACTTTACATACTTCTATTGCGTCAAAATTGTCATATTTTGGAAATTTTTTTTGATTGTAGTTTTCGTATAGAGTCAAATATTCATTGCGTTTCTTATGATTAAGGTTGGTAAACCAGCAGGCGCTGCCTATCCAGCCCATTACCACGCCATCTACAATTTTTGCTGTCTTTGTATAACCTTCAGGAACATTAAAACACATCCCTGACGGGTTTATACCAAGCCATAATTTGTTCTCTTTGATAAAGATGAAAATATCTTTGTAGGTAATGGCATTTTGGTTTCCAATTATTAAAAATTCTTTTTCATATTTTATTAGCTGCGCCACATATTCACGTAAAAGAGAAAACGGCGGGTTGGAACAGACAATATCAGCCTGTTTTAACAGTTCGATACATTCAGGGGAGCGGAAATCGCCGTCCCCTTTCAAAACTCCCCATTCGTTTTGTTTCATAAACGTGCCATAGTCCGTGTATTTATCATTGGCTCGGTCTGTGCCGTCATAAATACAATAGACCGCCTGTTCGTCGAGGTTCTGACTGAACAAATCGGGGTTGAGGTTTTTATAACAGGTAGTGATGAGCCGTTTCAAGCCGAGAGTGTGGAAACTCGCGTAAAAAAAATAGAAAAATTTGCTTACCCGCGGATCATCGCAGTTGCAGAGGATGGTTTTCCCCTTAAAATACTCTCTGTAATGTATCAGTTCTCTCTCAATATCAGAAAGTCGGGTATAGAATTCATCAGCTTTTTCTTTTCTTGCCTTATTGAGAATACTCCTTGCCATACAAAGCCTCCTGTCTACCTTAATCCTATTATAGACGCTTTCAGGCAAAAGGTCAAGTGCGTCAAAATGTTCAGGTGCACGGCATAAGCGCTTATGCGCCGGCGTTCGTTGCCATGCTCCTTGCCGCGCGTTTTAGTATGGCATGGGCGCTTCGAGACCGAAGGCGGTGGTATTAGCTACTCCAGTATTCACGTTGAAAGAGTACTAGTATCGTCCATAGTTCGAGGCGTCCTGTTATCATCAAGAATGAGTAGAGCCATTTTATATGAGCGGGAAAGAACGCATAATTGTTTCCCGGTCCGATTGCGCCGAAACCTGTGCCGACATTCCCCAGGACGGAAAGCGAAGCTGAAAGCGAGGTAAGGACATCAAAACCGGAGGCGGCTGTTGCAAGGGTAGTAAGCGCGATGAGGATGAAGTATAAAAACATAAAAGCGGCGACTCCATAGATAAGGTCTTTACGCCCCATCCTGTTATTTAACTTGATGCTGAATACACCGCGCGGATATATCATGCGGCGGAATTCGTTGCCTGCCTGTTTATAGAGAACCGCATACCTAACAATTTTTATCCCGCCCGCCGTAGACCCCGAACAACCGCCGAGGAACATCAGTATAAAAAGTATCGTTTGCGAAAGTGCTGGCCAGCTATCATAGCTTGTTATGGCGATGCCCGCTGTTGTTATAAATGATGCTGTTTGAAACGCGGCAAAACGCAATGATGTTCCCCATGAATCATAGTGATGCGATATATCAAACGCGATAACGAGCGAGGCAATCACAAAGAGGGCGATGTAGACGCGTAATTCGGTATTATCGATTGCCTCGCGGAATTTTCCCCTCAGCATTCTATAGTAGAGATTAAAGTTGATACCGGCAAGCAGCATGAAGACCGTTGCTACCGTATCAATATATGCGGAGTCGTAATACGCAATACCGGCGTTTTTTGTAGAGACGCCTCCAGTGGCAAGCGTGGTAAACGCATGGCATACCGCATCAAACACACTCATCCCACCAATCAAATACAATATAAACACGATGAAGGTGAGGACAGCATAAAGCGCCCAGAGCACCTTTGCGGTGACGGTAATTTTTGGCGTTATTTTTTCTTTTTCCGGTCCCGGCGCCTCCGCCTTGATAAGCTGAAACCCGCCGACACCGAGTAGCGGCAACAGCGCAACGGTTAAAAGGATAATCCCCATGCCGCCCGTCCAGTGGCTAATGCTCCTCCAAAAGAGTAATGAATAAGGCAGCGCCTCGATGTCTGCCAACGTTGTGGCGCCCGTTGTCGCAAAACTACAGGAGCTTTCAAAGACGGCATCGGTCCAGCTTATTCCGGCGCCCGCAAGCAAGTATGGTAAAGCGCCCCAAAGGCTGATGAGTATCCAGCTTAAACTTACGACAAAAAAACCATCGCGGGCATATAATTGCAGTGGGTCTTTTTTAATTGAAATGAGGACCGGCGGACACAGCAAGAGCGCGGCAAGCATTGGGAGCGCGAAAGCCGCGATCATACGTTTTTCATCGAGCGCGATTGCCATGATAAGCGAAATGAGCATCGTCGGAAAGACAAAGGAGAGGGTAAAGAGGGGTATACGAAGTAATTTTACAAAACGCATCTACAGGCGGACTCCGAAATATTTTTCCATTTCTTTTTCGCTGTCTTTCTTGGTGATGATAACAATTTTATCGCCTGAGCTAAAAATATAATCACCGTGAGGAATAAACGCTGATTTCCCCCGCTCGACAAGCATCAACAGCGCGCCCTCGCTAATATGAAATGCAGTGATTGGTTTTTCGGCAAGTGGTGAGGCGGCATCTATCTCGATTTCAAAAATCGAGATAGCGCCGTTCCCCAGACGGTGGATGCCCCGGACGCCGCCGCTCATCAAATTGCTTAATATGGAATCGACGATAACCGATTTTACGGGGATAACAACATCGATACCAAGCCGCTTCGCTATACGCGCATAGCCGTCGTTAGCAACCATCACGATAGCTCGCTTAACCCCCCGTGATTTTAAGTAGAGCGCGGTAATAATATTTAATTCCTGATTCCCCGTTGCCGTAACAATTAAATCCAGATCGTTAAGTTGTTCCTCGACAACAAAATTCTCATCGCTAATATCTTCGTTTAACACAACCGCATGGGGGAATTGTGCGGATAATTCTTTGCAAAGCGCATAGTCCTGTTCGATAATAAAAATCTTCCGGTTGTTTTTTTTAATAAAGCCCTTGAATACCGACAGCAGTGATTTTGATTTTTCGCTTTGCTCCTCCGCACCGCGCGAAAATAAACCGTCGGCAATCAGGGCGCCCAACTGCCCTCCCCCGACAATGCCAATCTTCCGCATCACTTTTTCTTTCCGCCTCAGGCGGGTTCTGCCCTCGCCTTTAGTATGAAAAGGGCGTTCAGTTTTATTTCCCATCTCGAAGAGTTTATCCATATCCTCTTCCTGCGCCAGAATAAAAACCCTGTCGCCGCTTTTCAGCACCGTCGAACCGGAAGGAAGAATACACTCATCCTCACGTTCAACAAGCGTAACTAACGTATTCCCCGGCACAAGCGTGCGATAGTCTTTTAAGGCTAAACCATCGAAGGGGCTCTCCCGCGCAACCTCGATCGAGCCGAGTTCATAATCCGTGCCGGCAAAAGAAAGAATGTCGCCCGCCGCATTATGGTCGATGGCGTTGAGCGCCGACTGTGAAGCCTCAATATTCGGGTGAACAAAATGGTCAATACCGAGCAGTTTCGCGTCTTGGGTGAAGGTGTTCTTCATGTTTGAAAAGCTGCCCGAACGTTTCAGGCTGAAATAATCATCATTCTTAACTCGCGCGATTTTTATAAGCGCAGGGTTCGATTCCGCGGCAATCCCGCAGATTATCATGTTGATTTCGTCCGAACTCGTTACGCAGATAAGCGCGTCGGCTCGTGCTATGCCCGCCTCCTCAAGCACCGCACGGCTGTTGCCCTCATTGTTGATGACAAGACAGTCGAGCCTGTTCGACGCATGACGGGCGTGCTCCTCGTTCGATTCGATTAGGCTCACCTCATTTTTTTCGCGGGTAAGATGGCGGGCAAGCTGCGTTCCCACCGTCCCCGCGCCTACGATAATGACACGCATGGAGCCAGTGTAGCATATTTTTCTAAAGGGTGTAACAGGCGGCGCCTTAGGGGCAGCAGTTCCGAATTCAACCACGAACCTCACGAACAACACGAACGGAAGGCGGAATGAATATGAATAATGGTGATAAACAAGGCAGAAATCAGGTGAATTATGCGCAATTTGTTCGTGTGGTTCGTGCCGTTCGTGGTTAATCCGCCACAGGCAGTGCCTGAGGCACTTTCAGCCTTGCCTTTGCCTCGCTTCAGCAGACCTATTATCTCAGGAATTTTTAGATGATGTGCGTTGTATCATGTATGTTGCGGGCATTCTGTATCCCTTGAAATCTTCATCGCGAATTTTTTCGCTGATTTCGTTCATTAATATATCTGGGGACGCTGTGGCAAGTGCGTGCTTGTCTAATTTGAATCCGCGCGCCTTTGCCGAAAAATATATTTTACCACCTGTGCCGCCTGCGCTTGCCTGTTGCGGGCTTAAAAGTTTTATGCAGCCGTCCAGCAGGGTCCCGTAATCACGTTTTATATCCAGCGTGCCTTCCATCTTTTTTGATGCCGAAAAAACCGGCGGGTCAAGGATGATAATATCATATACGTATTTTCGTTGCGCCGCTTGAGTTAAAAATTGAAACACATCTTCCCGAATGAGATGGTGTTTTGTTAGCTGACCGTTCAAAACAAGGTTATCATGCGTCCGGCGAAGGTATGTGTTTGATATATCGACTGAATCGACCCGTTCCGCCCCGCCTGTCCCCGCCGCGACGGAAAACACGCCGGTATAACAAAAAAGGTTTAATACTTTCTTGCCTGCCGCTTCCTGTTGAACGATACTCCGCAGCTTTCGTAAATCAAGAAATAATCCCGTGTCAATATAATCCGATAGATTTACTTTTATAAGATAATTGTGCTCTTTTATCAACATGTCAAAATGCGCCGTAGATAATTTATTATACTGCGGGCGGACGGCGGCGTCTTGCAATGCGCTTCTTTGCCGCGCTCTTGTTTTTATAAAGAGATGCTTACCGTCAATGGGCAGTGCTTGGTAGATTGCCTTTTCCATGCACTCAAGCCACTGCCGTTCTTCGGTTTCATCTTTTTGATAGGGTCTTTTATACAATGCACCCGAGATTGCCTCTATGGCGCCGTTGTGATAGTAATCAAGCACCAGCGGTATTTCGGGAATGTCTTTATCGTAAAGCCTGTACGCCCCTATCCCCAAACGTTTTGCCCATTTTTTAAGATGCTTCTGCTTTTTTATCAAACGGTTTGCAAGCATTTCCGCCTGCGCCTCTATTTTTTCTTGTTTGGGCATTGCTTATACTAGAGAAAATAAAAAACTTATGATAGTATGAAGGTGAAAAAGCGTTGCTTTCCGTGAATAAATCTTTATAGTCTTTGAAAATTTGCCGAAAATGAATTGTAGGTGAAAGGGAGATTTTATGGCATATTCTAATAAACTGGCGGCTTATACCCAGACGAAAATTAAGACTGCGGGTCAGGGGCAGCTTATTATCATGCTCTATGACGGGGCGGTAAAGAATCTTGACTACGCGCTTGAACTTCTTGGACTGAATTCAGACAAGAAGCGGGATCCGGAAAAAATCGAGACAATCAGCCGGGCGCTTATCAAGGCACAGGAAATTGTAACGGAACTGATGGTTTCTTTGGATTTTGAAAGGGGCGGCGACATCGCGAAAAATCTTTTTTCGCTCTATACGTGGTTCAACAAGGAACTGCTCGAGGCAAATATCTCGAATGATTCGGCGCGCATTTCAGGCGTCCGCAAGATGATCGGCGATTTGCGCATGGCATGGGTGGAAATTACCGCTAAAACAAGCGCTGCTGAAAAAAAAATCCCGATGGGCATAAGTTTAGCAGGTTAACATGAGTGAAAATTATCAAATTGCACCAGAAATCGCCGAAGCGGAGGTTTTTATCTCTGACGAGGAACTTGAGCAGCGTGTCGCTATCATTCGGCGCTTTCGGGAGTTGCTTGTTGAGCAACGGGATAGGTTTCAAAATTACCTTACCGTGCTTGACAAACAGAAGACGCTCATCGAATCGGGAAGCGCCGATGATCTTTCTGTTCACATCGAGATGGAAGAAAAAATCATTGCCGATATTTTTTCAGTCCAGAAGTGTATCGAGCCAATGCGGGCGGTCTTTGCGAATGAGTGGGCGGAAAACAACGCCCCCACCAATGTAGCCGAGCTTCAGAATTCTCTTGAAACATTGAAGAGCGAAGCCGTCCTGCGGGTAAACGAAAACAAAAAACTCCTTCAATCAAGGATGAATGTCCTTCGCACAGAGATGAAAACTATCAAGAACAATCCATTTATCTTGAAACGAAAAACGATTTATAATGAAAGTAATTCCGCTTCGCTACTCGACATCAATGGATAATCCAAAAGGGGACGGGGCGAGCGCATTATAATTCGCCCTTGTTATGCCTTATTCAGAGGCGCAAAAGCCGAAGCAGACCGCACGCCCAGATGCGGAGGCTTGATAAGACAATCCATTTTTTTACATGAAATATTGTGCGAGGTAACGAGGATGGCAGCTGCTTGTGTGCAGCTGACCGAGATTGCCGTCCCCATTTGGAATTCAGCGAATAACATTATGCGGGTTATCGCATTATTCTGAATCAGCGTGGATAATAAACATCAGCATTGCTGCCGCTGCTATAAGCGCTACCGCCGCCCTGCCCTAATGTCTTGAATGTATATCCAACGGAGATGGTCAACTTACCGCCAATTCCGTAAGAGCTGATATTCGTATAATCACCCTGTTTAGTTATCGCGCTGATGATTGCCTTCTCGCGGGGAGTATTAGCTTTAATACCGAATGTCAATTCACTTCGAAGAAAAACTCCTTCGTTTAAATGGAAGTCCGAGCCGATGCCGAACCTGAACCAAACGGCGGTCCAGTCATCCGCGTTCCCCTGATAACTGTCCCCTTTTATCCTTGCGCCGTATAAGGAATCGCTGCCGTATCTCATCGACATTACTATTTCGGCTTCAATTCCTACGAGCGGATATAATGATAAAGATGAGCTTAGCTGAAATGGGTATTTGCCGTAAAGCGAGAGAAAAAGCGTGTTGCCGCTAAGCGTCATCTCTTCAGGGTCGATGCCTGTAGCCTTGCGAAACGACTCGCTGTGGTTTACGGTGGTTGAAAGTCCCGAAAATCCCATTCCTATTTCGGCAAAGCGCATATCAAAAAAAATCAATAAACCGTAAGCGTAGGAAGAATAACTCTGCTTGGCGATCGTATCACTCAGATCCGCGCTTATTACCGAGCTATCAATGCCAAAACTGCCGCCCAATCCTAAGCTCAGGGGGAACTCGACGGCAAAGAGCGCCGAAGAAAACAGTATGAAAAATGCTAGAATTGAGAGTGTCTTTTTCAAAAATTCCCCTTTTTACACATAACTTACCTTTATTTTCGGAGAATGCACACGCAATCTTTATGATTTTAGAGCGGCAGCACTTTGTTGGGGTGTTTGGGCGCCGTTCATCATCTTTTTCAATTCAGCTTTCAAACGTTGGTCTACAATGTGCGGGTTATCAAAGTTTTTTGACTCGTCAATCACCGATGAAGCTTCGTAAAGGTCCACGGCTTTTTCTAAAATCGGGGTGCGCTTTAGATTTTCGCGCGAATTCCCTGCAATCATTCCCGTCGAAGCAGCAATACCGGCGCTTTTTTTATCAATAAAGTCGAGGAAACGGGCTGCCTCCTCTTTATGTCTTGAATCCTTCGCTACGGCGATGTCCAAAACACTCAGATTAAAAACCGCTTTCCCTTTATAATGTGAAGGCGCCGGAATCGTCGTAATGTTAAAACGGAATTCGGGGTTTGCCTCTTCGATTTTTTTTATGTTAAAGATTGAAGATATCATCATCACGCTTTTCCCCGCAATAAAATCTTTGATAAGCTCGTCTTCGCTCCGGTCAAGCGAAGCAGGGTCAACAATTTTTTCTTCGCAGAGTGTATTAAGAAACACCAATGTTTCAACCGAGCCGCGCGATGTCCAATCAATACCCGGCGCTTCCTCGGGATTCGCGGAAGCAATTCCCGTCTGGTAGAACCACGGAAAGACTGAACGGAAGATGTTTTCGGAGAATGAAAACGGATAGCGGGGACTGTCCTTGTTCGCTTTGCTATGCTTGATTTTTCTGCAAACAGAGAGAAAATCGTCCCATGTCTTGGGGGGTCTATCGAAACCAAGCTCCTGCAATCGTGAAATATTATAAAAAAGCGCATTGATGCCGCCGATGAGGAGCTTTTCATTTTCCACGAGTCCGTTTATAAGCGGAGATGAACGGGAAAGCGGGTCAAAAATGACAATATCAGCGTTTTCGCTTGCATACTCTTTGATTGCTATCGCAATTCCGTGATTTTCAGCCTCAAATTCTTTTGTCAGTTCATCAAAATCTTCTTTGTTTATTATTCCGCCGGGAGGAAGGGCGAGAATGAGTTTAGTGGCGCCTAGGTTAAATATCCCTTTCGCATCTTTTGGTATAAAAATTACGGCTACGAGAAGAACGACAAGAGCGACAAGCACGAGGATTTTGTCGATGGAATGTTTGTTTACAGGGGGATAGATCATAATGTCATTTTCGGCACAACGCAGCTTGTGCTGAACCCCCCAATGTTTCTTCGATAATTTTAAAATTTTAACTGCCTGATTGTAAAATAGGCTAAGTCGTGATACCTTATATTCGAGCTTGGAAAAAATGGAAAAAATAGAAATATTTGATACGACGTTGCGCGACGGGGCGCAGGGCGAGGGGATTAGCTTTTCCGCGCAGGATAAACTCGCTATCACGGCGGCGCTCGACGAGCTTGGCGTCCGCTGGATTGAGGCGGGGAATCCGGGCAGTAACCCGAAAGACAGCGACTTCTTCCGCTATGCAAAAAAGATAAAGCTGCGCAACGCCGCGCTCTGCGCCTTCGGTTCCACGCGGAAGAAGGACTTGAGCGCGGAGGACGACGGGCAGCTTGCCAGCCTCCTCTTTGCCGAGACCGAGACGGTTGTGATTTTCGGGAAGAGTTCGGCGCTCCACGTCCGCGACGTGCTCAAAGTGAGTCTTGAGCAAAACCTCGATATGATTGCCGAAACGATTCGCTTCCTCCGCGCCAGAGGGCGGACGGTTATCTTCGATGCCGAGCATTTTTTTGACGGCTGGAAGGACAATGGCGAATACGCGTTACGGACGCTGAAGACCGCATACGAGGCGGGGGCGCAGCGGCTCGTCCTCTGCGATACGAACGGCGGTTCTTTTCCCCATACCATTAGCGAAGCGTGTAACGCGGTATGTAACGCGGCGTTTTCCCAGCAGGCGGACGCTGAGAGGAAAATAATCTTGGGGGTTCACGCGCACAACGACATGGGGCTGGCGATTGCCTGCACGCTGGCGGGCGTCGAGGCGGGCTGCACGCATATTCACGGGACGCTACTTGGGTTCGGCGAGCGTTGCGGAAATACGCCGCTTGCCGCGCTGATTCCAAGCCTCGAGCTGAAGCTGGGGCGGCGCTGTCTGCCGGCGGGACGCCTCGAGCGGCTTGCCGATTTGAGCCGCCGCGTGGGGGAGATTGCCAACGTGCTGGTGCCGGACGGGACGCCCTACATCGGCGCTCACGCATTTTCGCACAAGGCGGGGATGCATGCGGACGGCGTACTCAAGTCGAGCGCATCTTTCGAGCATATTGAGCCCGCGCTGGTGGGGAACGAGCGGCGCTTCCTGATGAGTGAGCAGGGCGGACGGAGCGCGATTGTCGAGCGGCTGCGGGCGATGGGGGAGCATGTTGAGCGCGATGCGGCGGTAATCGGCGCGATTTCTCGGAAGCTCAAGGCGCTTGAGGCTGAGGGCTGGCAGTTCGAAGGCGCCGACGCGAGTTTCGAGATACTTGCCCAGAAGCTGATGGGCGGTTTCGAGAGCCGCTTTTCCGTGCTTGCCTATCGCGCGACGAGCGAACACCCTTCGGGCGAAAACATCGAATGCTGCCACGCTTGGGTAAAGGTTGAGGTTGCGGGCGTTACGGAACTTGCCGCCGCCGAGGGGGACGGTCCGGTGAACGCGATGGATACGGCGCTACGGCGGGCGCTTATCGGCTTTTTCCCTGTCTTAAAGGAGATGCGCCTTTCCGACTACAAGGTGCGTGTTATTGACGGCAAAAACGCCACCGCCGCGAAAGTGCGCGTCCTCATCGAATCGACAGACGGCGCCTCAACATGGACGACCGTCGGCGTTTCCGCCGACCTTATCGACGCGAGCCGCCTTGCGCTTGTGGACTCGATAGAGTATAAACTCCGTGAGGTGGTGAATCTCCATTGAGCATAAAAGTTATCGCCAAAAACAGAAGGGCTTTTTACGATTACACAGTGGACGACCGCTTCGAGGCGGGAATAGTCCTCCAAGGAACCGAAATAAAGTCGATAAAAGACGGGAAAATCTCGTTTCCCGACGCGTGGGCGGAAATCGTCTCGGGCGAAGTCTGGCTTAATTCGTTTCAGATTTCCGAAAATCCCTTTTCTTCGATATTTAACCACGACCCCGAGCGAAAAAAGAAACTCCTCCTCCACCGCGAGGAAATAGCACGCCTGAACCGCAAAGTCGAAGAAAAGGGTTTTACCCTGATTCCCCTCTCGTTTTACTTAAAAAACGGCAGAGTAAAAGTTGAATTGGGCGTCTGCAAAGGAAAAAAATCCTACGACAAACGGGCGAATATCCGTGACAGGGATATAAAACGCGAGGTAGCGCGGGATTTTAGGGCGCAGAGCTGATAAAAAACCCAAAAAATAAATAGATAGCCCAAAAATAGCGTTGTTCGCAATTTACTTGACATATCACAATATTCGGTTTACCATAAATC
>JAITNZ010000082.1 GCA_031290205.1 Spirochaetaceae bacterium | reverse complement strand
GCATGGCGGCGAGCACTGGCGCGTAAGCGCTTGTGTCGCCGACCGAGAAAGCCTTCCCCCTGTGTCCATCTGTGGACAAATTCTTAATGCGGTCGCCCGCGTAGTTGCGATTTGTTCGTACCGTTCGTGGTTAATTTTCGAATTCGTAATTGCTGCCTGAGGGTTTCCAACGTATTGACAAAAATACTCATACCTGATACCATGTTTGTTATCCTTTGGGGGTGTAGCTCAGTTGGCTAGAGCGTTTGAATGGCATTCAAAAGGTCAGCGGTTCGATTCCGCTCATCTCCAGTAGACGAAATTGAAAAACTTTATTGACGATGATTTTTTACTTTCCACGGCATGCGCCCGACGGCTCTACCACGAGGCGGCGGCGAACGAGCCGATTTTTGACTATCACTGTCATTTAGACCCCTGCGCGATCGCCGAAAATAAGACTTTTGAAAATCTTGCGGAAATTTGGCTGCTAGGCGACCACTATAAATGGCGGGCGATGCGGGCAAACGGCATAGACGAGGCTTTTATCACGGGAAACGCGGCGCCGGAGGAAAAGTTTTTTGCATGGGCACAGACCGTGCCCCGCCTTTTGGGGAATCCGCTTTATCACTGGACGCACCTTGAACTGCAGCGTTACTTTGATTTTTACGAGCCCTTAACGCCAGAAAACGCCGGCGAAGTCTGGAAAGGCGCGAATGAAAAGCTCAAAACCATCTCGGTAGCGAGCATTTTTGATAAATTCAATGTTTTTGCGGTCGGGACAACGGATGATCCGGCGGATAATCTTGCGTACCATAAGCAAATCGCCGGAAATATGGCGATAAAGACAAAAGTAACGCCTTCATACCGTCCTGACAGGGCGCTTGGCATAGAAAAAAGCGATTTTGTTGAGTATTTGGGCTTATTATCCGCAGAAACAGGCATAAAAATCATCAATTTTAATAAATTCTTGTCGGCTTTGTCGGTTAGCATCCGGAATTTTGACGATGCGGGCTGCCTTGTAAGCGATCATGACCTCCCGCACGTGTTTTTCGAGGCGGCGCATAACGGGTCGAAGGGCGCTTTATGGGAAGAGGAGGTTTTTGTCCTCTTCGCCATACGGCTTGCCGGCGGGAAACTCACAGTGCAAGAGGCGGAATCGTTCAAAACGTTCACCCTCTGCTACCTCGCCGGCGAGTATCGCAAGCACGGCTGGGCGATGCAGCTCCATATCGGCGCGCTCCGCTCGGTGAATACGCGGATGTTCGGGGCGCTCGGCGCCAATACCGGCTATGATGCTATCGCGGACAACAATATCGCCGCAAAACTCAGCACTCTGCTCGATACGATGGAAGAGCGCGGAAACTTGCCGAAAACGATACTCTACAGCCTCAACCCCAAGGATATGTACCCGCTTTCGGCGCTTGCAGGCTCGTTTCAGGGCGGCATCGCCGGTAAAATGCAGCTGGGCTCCGCGTGGTGGTTTCTCGACAACCGCGACGGCATGGAAACGCAGCTGAAGATTCTGGCAAATACGGGACTGTTATCCCGTTTTGTCGGCATGACAACCGATTCCAGGAGTTTTCTCTCCTACCCGCGCCATGAGTATTTTAGGCGGATTCTCTGTAATATCATCGGTGAATGGGCTGAAAACGGCGAAATCCCCTCAAACTGGACGTTTTTAAGCGAACTCGTGCGCGATGTTTCATTCGGAAACGCAAAGCGGTATTTTGAAAAGGGGAATGGATGATCGGGGATGAAGAAAAGGGGTTTGGGGTTTGGGGTTTGGGGAAAGACAGGTAACTGGATTTAACCTTGCGATATGCAATGAAGCGAGTGAGGGATGAGAGATGAGGAGTGAGGGCGTAATGAGGTATAGAAGAAAGATTTCAAACTGAAATCTTCCCCCCAAACCCTATACCCCAAACCCCATACCCCTCTTCCGATATGGAGAAAAAATTGATTGAGCAAAAAATGAAAAAAAATGACATTGGGCTGATTGGGCTTGCGGTGATGGGCGAAAATCTCGTGTTGAATATGGCAAGCAAGGGCTTTTCCGTCGCGGTCTATAACCGCACCGCCTCGAAAACCGACGCGTTCCTTGCCTCTCGCGGCGCGGGGAAAAACATCGCCGGTTACAAGGACTTAGCCGCGTTTGCCGGCTCGCTGTCGCTGCCGCGCAAGGTCTTTATCATGGTGAAGGCGGGGCAGGCGGTCGATGATACGATCGAGGCGCTCCTCCCCGTGCTGGAAAAAGGCGACGTGATTATCGACGGGGGGAACTCTAATTACGGGGATACTATCCGCAGAACAGCATATATCGAATCGAAGGGGCTGCTCTTCATCGGGACGGGGGTTTCAGGCGGTGAAGAGGGGGCATTGAAGGGACCCTCCCTCATGCCCGGCGGCTCGGCGGCGGCGTGGCAACTCGTGAAAGGCATTTTGCAGAAGATAGCCGCGCAGGTGCCGGGCGAAGGCGCCTGTTGCGACTGGGTGGGACAGGACGGCGCGGGGCATTTCGTCAAAATGGTGCATAACGGCATCGAATACGGCGATATGCAGCTAATCTGCGAGGTCTATCACATCATGAAAGACCTCCTCTCCCTCTCATATCCCGAAATGCGCGATGTTTTCGACGCATGGAATCGGGGGAAACTCGACAGCTACCTCGTCGAAATTACGCGGGATATTCTAAGGTTTAACGATACGGACGGCACGGCGCTCGTCGAAAAGATACTCGACACAGCTGGACAGAAGGGCACCGGCAAATGGACAGGAATCGCAGCTCTCGACGCGGGCGTCCCCCTCACGCTGATTGGCGAGGCGGTGTTTGCCCGCTGCCTTTCCGCCGCCAAGGACGAGCGGGTGCGCGCCTCAAAATTTTTTACCTCGCCGCAAAAAAGCTTTTCTGGCGAAAAAAAAGGCTTTCTTGCCGATTTGGAAGATGCCCTCTATGCGGCAAAACTTATCTCGTACACGCAGGGCTTCCTCCTCTTGCGGGCGGCGGCGGCTGAACACCACTGGAAGCTGAACTATGGCGGCATCGCGCTGATGTGGCGCGGCGGCTGCATCATCCGCTCGGCGTTTTTGGGGAAAATTAAGGAAGCGTTCACGAAAAATCCCGCACTCGAAAATCTGCTGCTCGACCCGTTTTTTAGCAAAGTGATTGAGGAGGGGCAGGGCGCGCTCCGTCGTGTCGTTGCCGCCGCCGCGCTGAACGGCATCCCCGCCCCCACGCTTGCAAGCGCCCTCTCCTACTTCGACGGCTACCGAAGCGAGCGCCTTCCCGCAAACCTCTTGCAGGCGCAACGGGACTATTTCGGCGCTCACAGCTACGAGCGTTGCGACAAGCCGCGCGGCGAATTCTTCCACACCAACTGGACAGGACACGGCGGCGCCACCAGCGCGTCAACCTATTCGGCATAAAGGACCAGATGATTCTCCGGTACTATGCCTGCAATCTATCGGTTAATTTCTCATATTACTGTACGTTAGAACCCTACGGCGCTTACTTATTCCCGAAGGCGGTGAACACCATGCCTGTGTTAGCAACGAATTTTTGGGGTTTCGGATTAAACACTTCGAGGGGGATGCCGCCTTTGATGAACCAGCGTGCGTATCTTCCCAACGCAATTGAAAAACCGAACTCGGCATAAAGGTAGTCTGCGGTCTGTTCTTGCGTCGCAGCGGCAGCTTCCGTAAAGCTTATTGTTTTCGTAAGCCAGGCGCCCGCGAAAGAAATGCGAAAGGGGCTGCTCTTTGAAAAAATTTCTATGTCCCCTCTAATTTCCTTGCTTGCCGCCCGCACTCTCAAATCATCAGCTTTTGTTTCAAGATACTCTTTCTGAAAATAAGAGAGGGTAAGATGGATGTGGGGCAGCCAACAGCCGATATATACGGACCAAAACGGGCGGCTCGACCTTCCTTCTTCGCTCATCTCGCCCCAGAAGTCCGCGACAAAATCAGTGCCGATAAAAAAATACCCCGGCAATTGCAGCTTAAAGTAGCCAAGCAGTCCGGCATCCCAGAGATGCGTCTTGCTAAAAGAAAAATCGTCCGAGGCATAATCATGCATACCAAGCTGCATACCCAGACCCGCATTCACCACTCCATAAGCAACACCAAATGAACCGGTAAAGCTACTCTGCCAGAGCGGGTCCTGTTGATACTTCACATCAAAAAGAAAGTCCTTCCCAAACTCGCCGTTTACTCTTGCATACCAAAACGGATGGAATGCAAACTCCTCAGATTTTAAGTTATAGCTCAAGTCGAGCGCTTTCGTATCGACAGCGAAATTATCGATGCCGCCCCCTACCGTAATATCTATAGGCTGAGCACCCAGCGGAAAAAGATAGAGGAAAAAAATCGGGAAGAAACAAAATTTTTTCATGCGTGCAGCCTCGCTTCTTTTGCTTCACGAATTTCAACACGGCGCAGCTTTTTCAGTATCAGTATGAGGGCGATGCTGAGCGGAACCAAGCAGCCCATCCACGCGAGAGGGCTTGCAAAACAAAGCCCCGTATATCCAAAAACCTGAGTAAGGAAGAGCGCGGCGAATGTCCTCATTATCAATTCTATAACGCCTGAAATAGTCGGCACCATCGCATTCCCCGTACCCTGTATCAGTTGTCTAAACACAAAGAGTAACGCGAGCACAATATAAAAACAACTTTGCACGATAAGGTAGGTGTGGGCAAGTTCGATAGCACCGTAATTTTTTTTAAGAAAGACGCTCGCAATTTTATCACCAAGCAGTATAAAGAACGCGCCCATCAGCACGCTCAATATCGACACGATAATCGCGGTGTGTAGCGCGCCGGTACGCAGCCGCGCATACTTACGCGCGCCATAATTCTGCGCGGAGAACGTAGTCATCGCCTGCCCAAATGAACTAAGCGTAAGCACGGTGAACTGGTCGATACGCTGCCCTATATTGAACGCGGCAACAGCCTCGTAACCAAGCCCGTTGAGCACGAAGGTAACGGCTATCGTCCCGATGGCGATAATACTCCACTGAAAACCAACGGGCAGCGCAACCCTGATATGCGCCCAACATTCTTTTAACGGAACACGGAAATCGGCGAGGCGGAAACTCAGCGCGGGAAGCTTTTTTTTAATTACAGGAATACAGGCAAGCGCGGAGAGTAACTGGGCAATCACGGTAGCAATCCCCGCGCCTATCACGCCGGTATGAAGAAACATGATAAAGAGATAATCAAGCACGATATTGATAACACAGGCTGCTATCAGAATGTAAAGCGGCGTTCTGCTATCCCCCACTGCCCTCATCATATTAGAGAATAGATTGAAGAGCATACAGGCGGGCATACCCCAAAGTAGCACTATAAAATACTGATAGGCGCCCTCGAATATTTCTTTTGGTGTGTTGAGGAGGAGCAATAAATCTTTTAAGGTTGCTATGCTTATCGCCATCACGATTATCGTAATCACAAAACAGAGGATGAGGGAGGCGGCAAAACTTCGACGGACGCCGTCTGCATCGGCGGCGCCGAAACGCTGCGCGGTTACAATCGCCGCCCCTGAAGTGGCGCCTATCAAAAAGCCCAAGATTAAAAATTGCAGGCTCCCCGTTCCCGTTACCGCAGCAAGCGCTTCGATACCGATTTGGCGGCTTACGACAAAAGCATCCGCCATCGTGTATACTTGCTGAAACACGTTGCCAATGATAAGTGGAATAGCAAACGCGAGAATGACTAAGCCCGGCTGCCCCGACGTTAGATTTTTAGTCATTGCGTGCCACAGGGCGCCACAGGCGCGTTCAGCCTTGCCTTCACGATGAGCTTGGCGGTTCGAGAATGAAATTTACCGACACAGGCGGGTTCTGCCTTGCCCTCACGATGAAAAGGGCGTTTTGTTTTACTCAAACCGCCACAGGCGGGTTCTGCCTTTGCCTTCAGGATGAGCTTGGCGGTTCGAGAATGAAATTTACCGCCACAGGCGGGTTCTGCCTTGCCTTCACGATGAAAAGGGCGATTTATTTTAGTCAAACCGCCACAGGCGGTTTCTGCCTTTGCCTTCAGGATGAGGTTGGCGGTTCGAGAATGAAATTTAGTCAAATGCCACATCCAATGTGTTATATGCATCGTCGATCGAAATTGGGGAACCGGCGGCGGATAGATTGGGAGCAAGAGGCGACACTGCGGCGCTTACCGCATCGATTCTTTGCTTATAACTTTTAAGCTCAGATTGCAAATCTCTGATCGTTTTTTGATTCGACGCGATATTCCGCTGGAATCTTTCGGCTTGCGTTTTCAGCTCGTTTGACTTAGCAAGGCGCGAATCTGCTAATGCTTTATCTTTTTGTATATTCTGATTACGCAACGCATCAATCGTCTTTTGCGAAGCCGCCTGTGCGCTGTTCAGTTCCGCCTCCATAGCGGCAGCCCGCGCCTCGGCGTTTTCCTTTTCGAGGAGAGCCTCCTCTGCGATGAGCGATGCCCTGTCCAATTCATCCGTTGCATTGCGCGCCCGAATCGATTCGTCGATCGAGCGCAAGAGCGTCCCGATCATCGCAAGGTTCAGTTCGCGCCGCTCCTCAATCTGCTTTGTTTCGCGGAACGACGGGGTATTCACAAACTCGCGCATCGATTCGAGCGTGCCGCGCGCTCCCGTCAAATTCCCGGTTCGAAAATAATTATTCACCGTGTTATAGAAGCCGCTCATCTGCCATTCAAAAAGGTTGGCGCGTTCCCGGTTTGATGTTAATTGAGCAAGCGCGGCGCGCGCCTCGTCAAACTCCGCACGCTCCGTATCAAACTCATTGCGCATTTGCAGCAGTAATGTACCCTCCGCCGAATCAAGCGCTTCGCTATTCGTTCTGATGCCCGTATCAGTCTGCTTAAAATATATCCAAAGAAAAAACAAACCGGCGGCGAGAAAAAGAAGCGCCGATATATTGATTAAAACCGGCAGGAGGGCATCGCGTTTTTTTGCCGTAACCTTAAGCGGCGCGCTCGTGGGACGGTTCTTCCCCGCGATTGCGTCGAGGCTTGCGATTATCTCTTCCTGCTCCGCCGCGGCGATACCGGCGCTCGAGTCAATGACAATATCAAGATTTTCCACCCAGTCCAGTTCGACACCCTTTCTTGTAGGCGCGCTGTCCATTGTAGTCATTTCCGCAAAGACTTCCCTATTCATTTTTCCCTCATTTTGATGTACACCATTTTCACCAGTATAGCAGATTTGTACATAAAATTGAAGCCCTCCAGCAAATCCCTTCAGCGCCTCCCGCACTTGCATTCTGGTAAGTGTTGGGGCATCCTGCGCCACGCCATGAACGATTAGCCGAATTAACGCCCTTTCGGGCGCAGTTGTTGGGCGGGGCGGGCGGGGGGAGCCTCACCAGAAAGTGGGCGCCCATTTCCTAAGTAAGTACGTTTCCTCGTCGGATGTATTTTCCGCCACTTAGGAAATGCAATTACGAATGTCGGCAGTAGGGGGAAGGCTTTCTCAGGTACGTAGCACGCGCACATACGCACGAGCTACTGACATCCTTCTAGCCACGCGCTTTTCTGTCCCACCCTACAGAAAATTGCGCGGTAACGCCGCCACAGGCGGTTCCATCCTTGCTTTTAGTAATAAAAGGGCGTTCCGAAACAGGACGCGGCGCTTTCGGTAAATCCTCGTGGCGTCGTGTATTGCAGGAGCGCGGGCGCGATAGCATTCGTGCCCTGCACGAGATTGCCCCCCCGTATGGCAGCGAGCGCTGGCGCGTTAGCGCTCGTGCCGCCGACCGAGAAAGCCTTCCCCCAACGCCCCCTCGGCTAAGGGCAAGACAAAAACGCAGCAACAAACCTGCTCGGGCAGTTGAGAATGCGCACGCCCTTTGCTAGGGCATAAAAGCGCCTGTGGCGCTTGCCGCAATGACGGCTGTGTTTGGGACGATGGGCTTATGGCTTTCGCTTGGCAGCCGTAAGACGCTTGTTTCTGTATCCTCTGCGATAACATCTTTTGCCGTCCATGCCGTGCGTTCAGTGTCTTCTGTTTCGGTCATCTCTTTCGGACTTGGCAGCCTGAGCACACCCGCTTGTGCATCTTTTGCGATGATGCCCTTTGCAGTGCGGACAAAAAGCATCTCGTCCCCATAAGATTCGCTCGGCGAATACGCAGTCGTATAAAAGCTATATTCCATATTGTTATAGCGATAACTTATTTTACCTACTTCTACACCTTGCGCGTTGCGGCTTTGCATATTATCTCCAAACTCTACTCGTAAAAGTAAATAGGGCGGCACTGCTCCAGTATATTTAACATGATATGTAATATCCTGATCTTTAATTGTTTCCGCGCCGTCTTTTGGAATTAAATCCAGAAAAAAGAAGTTTTTGCTTGGCACGGTTCCTTGCCATATTTTTGCGGTAAAATGCAGGGTAATTCCCGGAGAGGTATCCGTCGGCGGCTCAATTTGTAATTCAAGCGTTGGTTTTTCTGTATTTGTATTATCAAAATTACTTAGCATAACTCTTAATTGTGCGGGAATCGTTATTTCTGAATGTCTCGCCCCTGCATCCAGATAACTTTTTCCCCAAGGAATTTGATATTTTCCGCCGGATACCGCATTAATAATAGTTTTATCAGAAATATAAAATTGTAATTTGTAGAGGTCTGCTTTGTTCTCTATAGCATTTTTAAATATGTCTAATGTAAGGGGAATTAGCGGGGGGGGGGGGGGGGGGGGG
>JAITNZ010000068.1 GCA_031290205.1 Spirochaetaceae bacterium | reverse complement strand
GGTTCACATTAACGGTAACAAATTCTTAAGTCCCATTACTAAAACGCAACGGGAAATATTTAACAATTTCGGCGTCCCTATCCCTTCGTAGGTTAAAGTTCTGGCGGGAATTTAGGTTCGTTATAAACGAAATGGAACGTGACCGCATAACGCCGTGGTCAGAAGGCGGTAAAACGCAGGTAGACAATTTGCAAATGCTCTGCAAAAATTGTAACCGGAGCAAAGGAAAAGGCTGAAAGTGCATCAGGCAGTGCCTGAGGCGGAATCCGCATTATCCTAAAAACTCCCGTAATGCACCCGTTTCGGGTCGAAACGGGCGGCTTTCTTTTGTTCAACGGAATCCGGCGTTTCGGGCTTGGCGTCATACCCTAGCGCGACAAGCGATAACGGAACAATATGCTCTGGCAATGTAAAATAATCGGCAAATGCGGCGCACCTTTTTTTGTCAGGATACCAGCCAAGCCATACGCCGCCCAAGCCTTCCTCGACAAGTTGTAGTAAAATATTTTCCGTAGCGGCGGCGAGATCTTGCTGCCACCACGTATCCTCCGGCGTTGAAATTTCGCCAAGCTTTTTATTCACGCACACGGCGATGACAACAGGCGCCGTCGCACACATCTTCGAGTAGGGTCCCATCTCCGCAATTGCCTTCCTGTCCGCCGCTTCCGTAACCACAAAAAATTCCCACGGCTGCCTATTATGCGCCGAGGGCGCGGCCATCGCCGCCCGCAATACCCGTTCAATTTTATCCTGTTCAACAGCTTTTGCCAAAAAATCACGCACCGATCTGCGTGCAAAAATAATACTCATACTGATACCTCAAAGCTCATTCTAACAAAAACCACTTTTTGTGAACAGAGTCGGGATGGGTGATGTAGCAATTCGCAATTCAGAATAGCAACCACGAACGGCACGAACAGAAGAAGGGGAACGGGGAACAGGGAACAGGGTTTTACCTCGAACTATCAGAATATTACATGGAGCGCACTGATGTATCAGAGCGCCTTAGGCGCTTTCAGCCTTGCCTTCAGTATGATAAGGGCGTCAGCCACTTGGGGTCTGATACCCCGCTGCAAGCAGCGGGGATTTTTTATTTTTCTCAGGCGCTCTTCAGTGCCGGCTCGTTCATGAAAGAACGGAACTTGTTGATGGCGCTGCTGTCCTGCGCGCGCGCGATCTCCTTTCCATCTTTGGAAAGGAGAATCGCCGTTGGCGTCGACATCACCGTCCATTTTGCCGCTTCGGCAAAGCCCGACGTCGTCGCGGCATCCACCGTTTCGACAGGCAGCCCCAGCTTAGCGACGGCATTCTTTGCCGGCGGGCAATGGGGGCAACTGGGGCGGACAAAGAGCAGCACTTTGGCGGAACTGTCCGCCGCCGTAATCCGCGCTCCTGCCTTTTCCGCATCTTTACCATGCGACGCGGTGCACCCGACCTGAACAGGCGCTAGGGAGTTCTCCACTTCGAAGAGCTTCCTCTCGCCATACTCTTCGCGCTTCCCCTTATTCCAGTTACGCACCGACCGGTAATAGCCCACAATGCGGCTATAAACTTCGGCGGTGTTCCCCTCCACATGGGTTAGCGCTTCTTTTGTTTCCTCTATGTCTCTTTCGACATCCTCAAGGTTTCTCACAATTCTTCTCCTAATACAAATATATTTATGTTAATCTTATGTGTGTTTTTTTTCGCACGATAAGTTTACATACCAATTATAAAGAGGGGGGGATAGGGAATGGGGGATGGGGAAGGATTTTACTTCGAAGTATTATCATATCCCCTGTATTATTCCCATAGTTCGAATAAAAACTCCATTCCTCACTGCTCTTGCATATCGCAAGGTTACAACCCGTTACCTTACCCAAATGCGCCTCTTCCCCTTATACCTCATACCTTATACCCCATACCTCTCAATACCCAGCGCCTTCCGACACGAGGCGCCTTTCTAGCATTGAAATCACACTTTATCGGCAATCGCTCTAAATTGTGTCTCAAAATTCTCGATGCTGCGCATCGTCCCTCACCCCGCCTTCTTCAAAAGTTCCTCGCGTTCGGTTTCCAGCTCGGTAAGTCGGCTTCGTAGGCGCTCTTCTGCTTCGGTCTTGCACTTGGGGCAGTGAAAGTGTTCGCCGGCGAGGTAGCCGTGCACGGGGCAGACCGAAAAGGTCGGCGAAATCGTAAAGTAGGGAATACGATAGTTATTCGCCATCGCCCGCACAAGGTCGCGGCAGGCGCGCCAATCTTCGATTGCTTCGCCTAAGAAGGCGTGGAACACGGTGCCGCCGGTATAGGCGGTCTGCAGCTTTTCCTGCAAGTCCAGCGCGTCAAAAATATCCTCAGTCTGCATCACGGGAAGCTGGGTCGAGTTCGTGTAGTAAGGCTCGTCCGTCCCCGCCGCGATGATCTTCGGGTAGCGCTCGCGGTCGTGCTTGGCAAGCCGGTAGGAGGTCGACTCCGCCGGCGTTGCCTCAAGATTGAACAACTCGCCGGTGCCTTCCTGAAAATCAGCCAGCTTATCCCGCATGAAATTGAGGGTTTTTAGCGCAAAAGTCTGTCCCTTTTCGGTCGAAATAGCGCAATCGGCGCCGAGGAAGTTCAAGAGGCATTCGTTCATGCCGACAAGCCCGATGGTATTAAAGTGATTGCTCAGCGTGCCAAGGTAGCGGCGCGTGTAGGGGAACAGCCCCGATTCGAGGAGGCGGTTGACCGCCTTGCGCTTGATAATCAGGCTGTCGCGGGCAAGCGCCATCAGTTTTTCGAGGCGCTTGAAAAAGTCGTCTTCGTTTTTGGCAAGATACCCGATGCGCGGCAGATTTATCGTAACAACGCCTATCGAGCCTGTCAGTTCGTCCGAGCCGAAGAGCCCGCCGCCGCGTTTGCGGAGTTCGCGTTTGTCAAGCTGAAGCCGGCAGCACATCGAGCGCACGTCGCCGGGGTTCAAATCGGAATTGACGAAATTCTGAAAATAGGGCGTCCCATAGCGGGCGGTCATCTCGAAGAGGAGCTTTGCGTTCTCGCTTTCCCAGTCGAAATCGGCGGTGATGTTGTACGTGGGGATTGGATACTGAAATCCGCGCCCGTCGGCATCGCCCTGTAGCATCAGCTCGATGAAGAGGCGGTTTACCCTGTCCATTTCCGGTTTGCAATCCCCGTAGGTAAAGTCCAGTTCCCGCCCGCCGACAACGGCAGGCATATCCTTGAGGTCGTTGGGCACCGTCCAGTCCAGCGTGATGTTCGTGAACGGCGCCTGGGACCCCCAGCGGCTCGGCGTGTTGACGCCGAAAACGAAGCTCTGGAGGCACTGTTTCACCTCCTTATCGCTGAGATTGTCGATTTTGACGAAGGGAGCGATGTAAGTATCGAACGAGGAGAACGCCTGCGCGCCCGCCCATTCGTTTTGCAGGCAGCCGAGAAAGTTTACCGCCTGCTGCATCAATGTTGAAAGATGGCACGCGGGTTTCGACGTGATCTTGTCGGAAACGCCGCCGAGCCCTTCCTTAATAAGCTGCCGCAGCGACCATCCGGCGCAGTAACCTGAAAACATCGACAGGTCGTGAATGTGAAAATCGGCATTCCGGTGCGCATCGGCAATCTCCTGCGTATAAATATTTTTGAGCCAATAATTTGCCGTGATGCTCCCCGAATTGTGGAGGATCAGCCCGCCAAGCGAATAGTTGACGTTGGCATTTTCATTAACCCGCCAATCGGACTGCTTGAGGTAGCCGTCCATCGTGCTGTCAATGTCGAGCATGAGCTTCTTCGTATCACGCATCGCTTCGTGCCGGGCGCGGTAGAGGATATATGCCTTGGCGGCGGCGGTTTCCCCCGCTTCAATAATGGCATTTTCAACCAAATCCTGAATCTCTTCGATGGCGGGTATCGAATTTTTATGCCGCCCCCCCATCATACTGGCAATTTTTGCCTCAACCGCATCGGTTATCAGCTCGATTTTTGCCTTTTCGGACACTTCATCGAACTTTTCAGGCACAGCGCCCTGGCTCGCGCCCCCTTGTTGCGCCCGAACGGCGGCAAATGCCTTGCCTATCGCCCCGCTAATCTTCGCGCGGTCGTAGTTTTCAATTTCCTGCGATCTTTTTACGACTTTTTCTATCATTTTTCCCTCCCAGTTTATGGATCTCCTTTATAAATTCATCTAAATTTTCATAACGCCGGCACACCGACGCAAAACGTATGTAGGCAACCTTATCCAGTTTCCCTAGTTTCTCTAACACCATCTCTCCTATTACCATCGTTTGGCACTCATGCGCGGCTGTCCCGACAACATGATCCTCAATCTCGTTGACCAAAAGCTCAACATCCATCTGCGAAACCGGTCGCTTCTGTATCGCCCGCTCCAGCCCCGCCTCAATCTTCGCACGGTCAAAAGGCTCCCGCCTCCCATCCCGCTTAATCACCATGAAGGGCTTTTCCTCAATACGCTCGTAACTGGTAAACCGCGCCCCGCAACTACTACATTCCCGCCGCCGCCGGATAGAACTACCCCGCGCCAACGTCCGCGACTCAATCACCTTGTCATCAATATTCCCACAATGTGGACAACGCATATCATTTCCTTCACGCACCCATATATAGCGTATTTTAAAATTTTAGTCAACCCCCAACCCCAACCCTAGTGCCGCAGGCACTTTTATGCCCTTGCAAAGGGCGCCCGCATTCCAGACCGCCTAAGCCGGTTTATTGCTGCGTTCAGCCGATGCTTTCACTTTGAGAAGGGCGTTACAGCAAAGATGCTATGATTTAATTATCGGGGAAAAAGTGCTACTCTGGTCTGGGGGGAAGGCTTTCTCGGTCAGCAGCACGCGCGCGGATGCGCTCGCGCTCGCTGCCATCCTCCTAGCCGCGCGCTTTATGGGGGTAGGGTGCCGGAGGCAGGTTGTTCCGCGCAGTGAGGAAAATCCGAAAGGGTGGAACCTCGGAGTAAAGATTAATTGCGACCGGTCGCCGGGGGAAGGCTATCTCGGTCAGGGCACGATG
>JAITNZ010000027.1 GCA_031290205.1 Spirochaetaceae bacterium | reverse complement strand
GCTACTATTTCGATGAATACATTCCTTGCCGCAAAAGAAGTTGCAGGAAACGAAATTAACGAAGCGTTTGATAAAATAATGGATGAAGCAAATACGGATTACCAGATAATACCCATATCGTATTGGAGGTCTCGCGGTGTTATGCCGATCAACCGTTTTTGAAAATAAATTGGAAGTGCACCCTTTGAATCGAGGTGCAATTTATTTTTCTGGGTAAATTCTAAAGTGATTCCTATATTGCTAACGGGGGGTCTGGGGGGGCACCTCGCCCCCCCAGCGGGGCGTTGCGGGGCGGCGCCCCGCAGAGGGGGTATGGCGCAACGCAGTGCGCCCGTTGGGGGAGTCTTCCCCCTCCTCTACTGGATTACTACCATAGTGCCACCTGATTTACCCCGAATTTGGAAGTGCACCCCTTTGAATCGGGGGGCACTTGCATAAACGCCCCTTTTTTAATAAAGTGCTCTAGAGGTGCAGAATGACGGTGCATAATAGGGCAAAAAAAGAAGATATTGCGAAGACTGTGCTTATGCCGGGCGACCCGCTCCGGGCGAAGTGGATTGCCGAAAACTTTCTGCAAGGCGCCGAGCTAGTCAGCGATGTACGGGGGATGCTCGCCTTTACCGGCATATCAGGTGGTAAACGCATTACGGTGATGGGGCACGGCATGGGTATCCCTTCGATGGGTATCTATTCCCATGAACTCTATTATTTTTACAATGTGGACACGATTATCAGAATCGGCTCGGCGGGGGCATACAGGAGCGATGTTCACATTGGTGATATTGTCATCGCGAAGGATGTTTCGAGTTATTCCCGTTATGCTGATGAAATCGGCGTTGCAACAGAGGGAACCATTCTGACGGCAAGCGGCGAACTGCTTACAGCGGCGCTCGAAGCGGCAAAAGAATTGAAGATAAAGACGGCTGTGTGCAAGGCGTTTACCACCGATACTTTTTACAATAAATACACGCTGGAAGAGAATATTGCCCGTTCATCAGGCGCCGCAGTGGTCGAGATGGAAGGATTCGCCCTCTACGCGAACGCACGGAAGCACGGCAAAAGGGCGCTGATGCTCCTCACCTGTAGCGATTCGCTGGTAACAGGCGAAGCTCTCTCGCCGGCTGACAGGCAGAGCTCATTTAGCGATATGGTGCGTCTCGCGCTCGGCATAACAGAGCACATAGACTGATGCGCTTCATTGCTAATTGGTTCGCTCTTGCCTGCTTCCTTCTCTCGTCCGCGTTTATCATGGCGCAAGATAGCGAAGAGGCTCAGCATGAAATCCTGCTCTATGGCACGGATAGCGAAATTGCGGCGCTGATTCAAACGCTAAAAAAAAATAAAGCCGATTATCTTGATGACGACCTTGCCACCCTTGTCCGCTCAACAAAAAATCCGCAGATAAAATCGGCGGTTATTGCGTTTTTTTCCGAGCGTGAAAAAAGCGGGCTGGAAAACGAGGCGCTTTATCTCATCGAAAATCGTGATGATATAGAAAGTGCGCATGTGATTGCGGCGATTGAGTATCTGGGTAGAATCCGGTATGAAAAGGCGCAGCAGCCCCTACGTGCGCTGCTCGATGCTGATGAAGATAGCTACCGGATGCAGGCGGTCAAGGCGATCGGGCGGACGGCAGGGGAGGCAAGCGCGGACGACGCGGCTGAGTATCTTATCAATTATTACAACACAAAAACAGTGAGCGATGATGCCCAGCGTGAACTCGTGCTTGCTCTCGGGGAAACTCATTCAAAAAAGGCAAGCCCATTCCTTGTCGAGCTTGTCAACGAAAACATCCGCCCGGGCTTAACTCTGTCGGCGCTCGGCGCGCTGGAGATGATCAAGGACGAGTCGGCGCTGGACACCATAGCCTCGCAGCTTGAATCAAAAGACCCGAATATCAGGGCGGCGGCTGTCGGCGCGTTGGGTAGTTTTTCGGGGGCTGCCGCTGAACAGACGATTATTGACGCATTCCGCGACTCCTACTACAAGACGCGCCTTGCCGCAGTGAAAGCGGCGGGGGAAAAATTATCGGCGCAAGCCGTCCCCTACTTAAAATTCCGCGCCGAAAAGGATGAGGTGCAAGCGGTGAAAGAGGAGGCAGTGCGCGCGCTGGGGGCGATTGGCGCCGCCGGGGACGGCAAGGCAGCGGACGCGCTGGAAACTATTTTTGATGATAAAAAAACATCCGACAGGAATCGTATACTCGCGGCAGAGCTGCTCGCCGCTATTAATGGTGAAAAATATGCCGGTAAAATTATTGAGAAAATTGATGAGGCAAAACGCACCAACCAAAAACAGGTCTATAACGGACTCGTCGCCGCCATCTCGAAGGCAAAATCAGCCAAACTCAGCGCTCTTGCCGGACAGCTCTTTGCTTCCAAAAACGCCTCCGATATAGCGTTTGCGCTGGAGATAACCGGCAATAACCGCTTTAACGCCTTTCTTGCCGAAACACAACGGCTCGCACAGGATGCCAACTCAGGACTCGCCCGTAAAGCCACCGAAGTGTTGCAAAAACTCCAGGGCGCAGCTCCCCGCTTAGACTAAGCGCCACAGGGGGTGTCGCGGGGGCTCCCCCCTCCTACCCTAATCCCTCTTAACACTCCTCGTCGGGAAGCCCTCACGTCGCTGGGACTCAACCTGAACAGTATGCGCCCGTTGCGCCGAAAGGATGAAATATGCCTCATGTAGAGGCGCGTGAAAGGGCAACAAAGCGTTCGAGCTGCGCCTTCGCTTTGCCACAGTCGATTGTCTCTTGTGCAATGAGAATCGCTTCGGGGAGCGAAAGCGCCGGTTTTGCGATATAGATTGCCGCCGCCGAATTGAGGACGACGGCGTCTCGCTTTGGTCCTCGTTCGCCGTCGAGAATTTTTTGGGTAATGAGGGCATTTTCGGCGGGAGTGCCCCCGGCAAGCTCATCTTTTGAACAGCGGGTAAACCCAAATTGTTCAGGCGTGATCGTGTAGGACTTAAACGACGAGCCGCGCACTTCGCAGATGCTCGTCGGCGCGCTCATCGAAATCTCGTCGAGCCCGTCCTGCCCAAAGGCGACGATGCCGTTCCTCACGCCCAAATTCGCCATGACCTTCGCCATAGGCTCGACGAGCGCCTCTTCGTAGACGCCGAGCAGTTCCATGTTGGCGCCGGCAGGATTTGCAATGGGACCGAGTATATTAAAAATCGTCCTGATGCCCAGCGCCTTTCGGACGGGCGCGACATACTTCATCGATATATGATAGTTCTGCGCGAAGAGGAAACAGAGCCCTATCTCTTTGAGGATTTTCAAACTCTTATCCGGCGGAATCGTAATGTCAACGCCGAGCGCTTCGAATACATCGGCGGCGCCCGATTTACTGGAAGCGGCGCGGTTTCCGTGCTTGGCAACGGGGATGCCGGCGGCGGAAATAACGAGCGCGGATGTTGACGATATATTAAATGAATTAGAACGGTCGCCGCCGGTGCCGACGATTTCCAGCACATCCATATCATGCAAGATGCGGATGCAATGCTTACGCATACCCGCCGCTGCCGCGGTAATCTCTTCGATGGTCTCGCCCTTCACGGCCATCGCCGTCAGAAACGCCGCCATCTGAATATCACTCGCTGCGCCGGTCATTATCTCGTTCATCACCTCTTCTACCATTGCATAGCCGAGGTCCTCTCTGTTTGCCGCCTTGATTATCGCTTCTTTAATCATGTTTACCGCCCTTTACATGCCTTTTGGCGTTTTTACAAAGAGCGGGGAAAAGCGTTCTTCGGGGTCTACTTTTCGAAAAAAATAATTGATTGCCGAACGATAAATGAGGAACGACAGCACTATCGACAGTATAAAAATAACGGCAAGGAATGGCGCTGCTAATGTTTCAAGCCCGCTGCCTGAGAGGAGGTACGGCGCGATAACAAGAAGATATAATGCCATGCACGCCACAAAGACGACAAAGAAAACCACGAGGTTAAAAAGAGTCGCCAGCAGGACAAAGAACACCGTATTGAGTTTTTTCCTCTTAGATTCATCTACCATGTTTTTCTTTACCTGTTTGTTGCGGCATCAAAAATATCGTTATCACCCATAGAATCACGCAGACAACGACGCTGCTGTCGGCAATGTTAAATGTGGGCCAGCGGTCAAAACCGAAAATGCCATAAAACTTCACGCTGATAAAATCGACAACGCCGCTCGTGCCGCCGGGGGGGAAAATGCGGTCGATAATATTGCCAAGCCCGCCGCCCAAAATCCCCGCGATTGCCCAACGTTGCAGGCGCGTCCAATCCGCCGAAATAAAATAGTAGATTACCAAAAAAACCAAAACGACAAGAGGTAGCACAATAAAAAGCGCGGGACGGATAAATGCCGGTAAACTTGTTCCAAGGCTAAAAGCAATCACATTGTTACGGACATGGATAATCTCGAGAATGCCATTGTTAAAGACATCGGTAATTATCGAGCCGTCCGGGACGGGATAATTATTGACAATATAAGCCTTTGAAAGCTGGTCGGCAAGAACAACAACAACGCTGAGGATAAAAGGCAATCCCTTTTCGAGGAACGCGGCACGGCTCATTTTAAGCATGAATAGAGCCTGACAGAAAGAAAGACAAAAGTCAATACCTTCAGCGCCTCCCCCACTTGTGCTAATGCCCCGCGATTTTTAAAATCGCGGGCACGGGCGGGGCGGGGAAGGCTCATCAGAAAACAGGCGCCCATTTCCTAAGCAAGTACGTTTCCTTGTCGGACGCATTTTCCGCCACTTAGGAA
>JAITNZ010000021.1 GCA_031290205.1 Spirochaetaceae bacterium | reverse complement strand
TCGCTGGCGCTACGCCGTGCTAGATTAATTGCGTAAACACCCTCACCGGTTCGGGTGCAATTATCGGGCGAGGGGTCGACTTCCCCCCAGCACCGCCGATTTACCACGAATTTTGAAGTACACCCTGCCCTCGCCCTGTTACTTGACATTTTCTCCCTCTTCACGCTAAGCTGTGTTGATTAAATAGGGGAGCTGGATTTCCGGCTGAGAATAAGCGTGATGCTTTAAACCCTTAGGGCACGCTGAAAAACTCGGGGCAGGCAAGATTGCCGTGAATGAGTTAATCAGCGTGCCCCTACCTGATCCGGATAATGCCGGCGGAGGAAAAGAGATGAAGAATGTGTTGAGTATCGCCGGCTCCGATTCGAGCGGGGGGGCGGGGATACAAGCCGACTTAAAAACAATGTGTGCGCTCGGCGTCTACGGCATGACGGTGATTACCGCCGTTACCGCGCAGAATACGCTGTCGGTGGATGCCGTCCAGGAAATCGATACCGAGATAGTTTTCGCCCAAATCAAAGCTGTTTTTGAAGATATTCCCGTCGATGCCGTCAAAATCGGCATGGTCTCCAGCGCCAGCATCATCGAAACCGTCCGCGCATCGCTCCTCCGCTACAAGGCGCGCAATATCGTCGCCGACCCCGTGATGGTTTCCAAAAGCGGCTGCCGACTCCTCCGCAGCGAGGCAATCGACGCCCTCCGCTCGCTCTGCGCGATAGCCGACCTCGTAACGCCGAATATCCCCGAAGCCGAGCTGCTCTGCGGCTTCCCCGTCCAGACCGATGACGACATGCGCCGCGCCGCCCAGCACATTGCCGAAGGCGGCGCAAAGAGCGTGCTGATAAAAGGCGGGCACCGCGCGGGCGCCGCCGCCGCCGACCTCCTCTACCACGAGGGGCGCTTTTCAGTTTTCACGACGGAGCGCATCAACACCAAAAACACCCACGGCACCGGCTGCACCCTCTCATCAGGCATAGCCTGCCGACTTGCACTGGGCGACCCCGTCGAAGAAGCCGTCCGCTCCGCCAAAGCATATCTGACAGAAGCGCTCCGCTTGGCGGAAGACCTAGGACACGGCGCGGGACCGGTTGCTCATCTGGCGGCTCTTTATGGAAGAGGGGGGTATGGGGTATGGGGTTTGGGGAAAGAGGCGCCGTTTGATAAGGCAACGGTGTTTTGAGCTTGCGATATGCCAAGAATACAGCAGAATGAGGAGTTAGGAATGAGCAGGGGACAGGGTGTAGGAAGAAAGATTTCGAAGTGGAATCTTCCCCCCAAACCCCAAACCCCAAACCCTTCTTCAAAAGGAATGAAAAATGAATAATGAACGCCCTTTTCAAAGTGAAGGCAAATCAGGAAGCGCCTCTGGCGCCGCTCTCTGGCTGGGGGCATCGATTTCGATTGCGGAGATTGTTACCGGCAGTCTTCTGGCGCCGCTTGGGTTTGTGAAAGCTGCGCTTGCCATTGTCGCCGGGCACCTCGCGGGCTGCCTCCTTATCGGCGCAGTCGGGCTCATCTCGTGGACGCGCAAGGAGAACGCGATGGAAAGCGTCGCCGGCGTTTTCGGCGACCGCGGCGGCACACTCATCGCCCTCTGCAACGTCCTGCAACTACTCGGCTGGACAGTGCTGATGATCGTGCAGGCAGCCGGCGCGGTTCAGGGCATCTTTCCCGCCGCGCCGTTCAAGCTGCTTGCCCTCGCCCTGTCCGCCCTCACCCTCGTGTGGGCGCTTGCCTTCGGCAGCCCCGCCAAGCTGCTGAACAATATTGTCGTGTGCCTCCTCATCGCCTCCATAGCCGCGCTCGTCGTAGGCGGCGGCGCGAGTGCATTCGGCAACGCTGCGGGCACGAGCTTAGGCGCGCTTGCCGAAAAAATGCCGTTCTTCCTCGCCGTCGAGCTCTCCATCGCCATGCCGGTATCGTGGCTCCCCCTCGTCGGCGATTATTCACGAGACGCGCAGAGCAAAACCGGCGCCTCGCTCGTCCCCGCCGCCGCCTATTTTGCCGGCAGCACCCTGATGTATCTTTTCGGGCTGCACATCGCCCTCGCGCACGGCGGCGATTTCTTCAGCTTTCTGTCCGCCAGCCGCTTCCGCCTCGCCGCCTGCGCCGTCGTCACGCTTTCGACCCTCACGACCGCCTTCCTCGACCTCAACTCCGCCGCACTTTCAGCCAAATTTTTCGGGGCAATATTTGCAAGAAAAAATAAGGAGGGGGAAGTCTCCCCCTACGGGCGCACTTCGTTGCGCCCTACCCCCTCTGCGGGGGACACTGCCCCCCGCAACGCCCCCCCTCGCTCAATCAGCTGCATTCCGACACGAGGCGCTGCCTCAGCATTGAGAACACCTTTCAACGACAGTCAAACTGAATTGGAGCTCAAAATTTTCGATGCTGCGCATCGCCCCTTAACGCCCTCCCGTGTAAAAATCGCCCTCTCCTTATGGAAGGCAAGGCTGAAAGCACCTCAGGTGCCCCTCTTTGTAATAGGTATTACTGCCCTCGCGCTTGCCGTCTTCTTCCCCATCGAACGTTACGAAACCCTCCTTGAAGGATTCCTACTCACCATCGGCAGCGTATTCGTCCCGATATACACCGTCGTCATCCTCGATTGGATGACTATCAGCAAAAAGGGCGCCTTTTGTTCGAGTGGTTCGTGGTTAATTAAAAAACCTTTCATAGCAGCGGCTGCCGGCATAGCCGCCTATCAGCTTTCCATGCGGCTCGGCTTCTGGCTGCCGACCGTCTTGTGCATGGCGGTAAGCGCGGGGGTTTATTTAGTGGCAGGGATGATGCAAAAAGAAACATTTGATTATACCAAATGGCAAGAAAATTTGTTTGAGGATATGTCAATAGAAGAAATATATAATAATGCCGCAAAATTACGGAACGAAAATATGAAAAGAAAACATGAACGCCCTTTTCATACTAAAGGCGAGGCTTAAACCGCCTGTGGCGGAGTAAAATATGAAAATAAGATAGGAGAAAATAATTTATGAAAGAAAAAGTTTCTTTGCTTGCCGATGCCGTGAGGGCGAAGGCGCCGTTGGTGCATTGCATCACCAACTATGTCACGGTGAACGATTGCGCGAATATCGTGCTTGCGTTCGGCGGGTCGCCGGCTATGATCGACGACTATGATGAAGCGGCGGACTTTGCCGCGATTTCGGGTTCGCTCTATGTGAACATCGGCACCCTCTCGCGCCATCAGGAGGCGGGTATACTCCGCGCTATGCTCGCCGCTGGAGCTGCGGGGGCATTAAACCCCAAGGGAACAAATCGCCCTTCTCTTACCAAAGGCAAGGCTGAAAGTGCCTCAGGCACTGCCTGTGGCGGAGCAAAAGTCCCCATCGTGTTCGATCCTGTTGGGTGCGGGGCTATCCCCAAGCGGATTGCCGCGCTGGAATACCTTCACGCCGTCGCGCCGGTGAGCATGATAAAGGGGAACATGGGCGAGGTGATGGCGCTTGCCGGAATGAGCGCCGCCGTCAAGGGCGTGGACTCAGACGGCGAGGCGGAGGGCATTGTCGACGCCGCCCGCGCGCTGGCGAAAAAATATTCCTGCGTCGTAGCCGCCACCGGCAAATCCGACGTGATAAGCGACGGCACGCGGACGGTCAGGCTGAAGAACGGCACCGAGCTGCTTACGCGGATTACCGGCGCCGGCTGCATGGCTGGCGCCCTCTGCGCCGCTACCGCCGCCGCCGCTTCCGCCACAGGCAGCGACATGTTCATCGCCGCGATAACGGGCATCAGCGCGATGTCGATTGCCGGCGAAATTGCCGCCGAAAAAACGCGGCTGCCCGGCTCGTTCCGCACCGCCTTAATCGACGCAATCTCCGAACTGGACGGCAGAGCCATCGCCGCACGCCTCCTCCTCGATGCGGGAGCGTGCTGACGATGAATCCCCGCTTGCTGCGCCTCTACCTCTGCACTGACCGCTCATTTTTACGCGGGCGCAGCCTTGCCCAATGCGTCGAGCAGGCGGTTTCCGGGGGCATCACAATGGTGCAGCTGCGCGAGAAAACCGCCTCCACGCGGGAATTTTTCGGGATTGCTACCGAAATTCACGCACTTACCCGCCGCTTGCACGTTCCGCTTGTCATCAACGACCGGCTCGATGTCGCGCTCGCCGTCGGGGCGGAGGGGCTTCACATAGGGCAGGCAGATATGCCCCTGGCTATTGCCCGCCGCCTCTGCGGGCAGGAGATGATCATCGGCGTATCGGCGGGAACCACCGAGGAGGCGCTCGAAGCGGCGCGGGGCGGCGCGGATTATGTCGGGGCAAGCGCCGTCTTCCCCACGGGGAGCAAGGACGACCTCAGTCATATTTTGGGGCTGGAGGGGCTTGCCGCGATGTGTTCCGCCGCCGCCCTGGTAAAAATGCCTGTCGTGGCAATTGGCGGCATCAATACGGATAATGTCCGCGCCGTCATGGACAGCGGCGCGGCAGGCATCGCCGTCATTTCAAGCATTCTTGCCGAGGACGACATTGTCGGCGCTACGCGGACGCTCCTGCAACGATTTTCCCCCCTCTGATTGCGCGCAACTACGAGGGCGAGCGCATTAAGAATTTGTCCACAGGGGGAAGGCGCCTGAGGCGCTTCTATGCCTTGCCTTCGATTTGAGAAGGGCGTTCGACACCGTAAGGTGCGCGGTAACGGCGCCTGAGGCGCTTTTATGCCTTGCCTTCGATTTGAGAAGGGCGTTCAACACACTAAGGTGCGCGGTAACGCCGCCACAGGCGGTCTAAGCCTTGCCTTG
>JAITNZ010000011.1 GCA_031290205.1 Spirochaetaceae bacterium | reverse complement strand
TTGAGCCGCGAGGCAAAAAGTCCGTAGGCAAGGGTTTGCGCGTAGATGTCGGCAAATTCAGCAACCGCAAGGTTGTGAATAAGAATCTTTTTGAAACCTATGTATTGTTCCGATAGGGTACCATTATCCGCTTTCGTGCCATTCAGAGCGGACTTGATAATCGCCGCAAGTAGTTTTGCTTTATCCGCCATCTTCTTTGCAAGTTGTTCTGTTGTTTAAATTGACTTGCCGGAATATCCGGTAAATTGATTTATCATTTCAAGAAATGTCTCAAATTGTTTTTTTTCAGGAATAATCATGCCGTTGTTTTCGCCGGCTATGGCTACAGAAACAACCGGTTCACCATCAACAAAAAGCTGAAAAGTTAAGTAGTCTGTGATTATAAGATTTCCAAGTGCATGTTTATAGCGGTCGAATTGTTCTTTGTTTTGTTTGTTATCCAATCCTGCTTTTATATCTTTTGCTTCGATGTAACCGAGTGGAATACTATCCTTGGTTATAATGTAGTCGGGCGCACCGCACTCAATGTGTTTTGGTTCATTGGTGATAGTTAAACCTGCAGTAATGCTTTCAAATAAACTTTTAAGGGCAGGGCGGTAGCTATGCTCTGTCGCTTGACCTGAGCGGTATAATTTGTCTATTTCGGCGATGTATGTGTTAATTTCACGGGTAAAACCTATCATGTTCCTTCTCAAACTCCTTGCTATAGACGATTATGCCCGACAAATGACGGCTTTTCAAGGCGCCGCAGGGCATTTTATTCGCAGTGGGGTTTAATGCGCCGCAGCTTGCTACGGTTAAATTATGGCAACGCTTAGAATTCATGGTAGTAAACCCCACATGTACAAAAAATTTCCGGGAACTTTGGTATGAGGCAGGCGATTCAGGCGGGGGGCGTTGCGGGGGGCAGCGCCCCCCGCAGAGGGGGTAGCGGAGAACCGCAGGTTCGGAGCGAGGGGGAGACTTCCCCCTCCTTATTACACTTACGCGATTGCCGAAATATCGGCGGGTATTCGCAAGGCTCATCACCACAGCAATGCTGAATTCAACCTTGGGGAAAAAAAATTGTGAAGGCACAGGCTGAAAGCGACTGGGGCGCCGCTTGGAGGGCTGGGTTTGGCATATTGCTCACTCCCCTACATCATCGCTGCCACCAGCAATCGATGCCTATGTCGTATTTGGGGCGGAGGGCGGGTTTGCCGAATTTGTCCTTGTGGGCGATGCGGAACATGGGGAGGTTCCATTCGGGGATGATATAACTGTTCCAAGTGAGCACGCGGTCGAATGCCTGCCCCAGCGCGAGGAGTTTTTCGCCGTCCTCCTGATGTGCCGCTATCTGTTCGGTCAGATAGTCGACGGCGGGGTCGGATACGCCGGCGGTGTTCCATGTTGAATCAATATGCCGTGTATGCCAGACGATCATCAAATCTGAACTCGGTGTTTGGCTGGGAGGATAGCGCCATGTAATCATATCGAAGTCGCGGCTGCGCAGGCGGTTGATGAATTGGCTGTCGTCGACGGAGCGTATACGCATCTCGATGCCGTAACGCTGCAGATTTCGCTGGAACGAAGTTGCCACCCGCTCGGTGTCGGTATCCGCCTGTCGTAAGAGTAGCTCGAAAGAAAAGGGCGCACCCGCCGCATCGAGTAGTTTGCCGTTTTTCAATTCCCAGCCGGCTTCCTTAAAAATCCGCAGCGCCTCACGCGCCGACGGGCGGATATTGCCCGTCCCGTCCGTTTCAGGCGGATGGTATTCTTCCGTCCAGAGTTCGGGGGGGACATGAGCGCGCAGAGGCTCCAACACCGCGCGTTCAGCCTGCGAAGGAAGCCCCTCCGCCTCGTATTCGGTATTTTGGAAATACGAGCGCGTCCGTTGGTAACTACCGTAGAAGAGATTTTTATTCATCCATTGAAAATCAAAAAAATAGTTGAGCGCCGTCCGCACCCTGCGCGAGGAAAACACCGGGCGCTGAATGTTGAACACAAACGCGCCGGTCGTCTGCGCTATGCTGTTCGGTATCTCTTCGCGGACGATGCGCTCGGTCTCGAGCCACTTCCCCGTGTAGCCGGTCGCCCAGTTCTTCGCCGAATTCTCGAGGCGGAAATCATACTCGCCGGCTTTGAACGCCTCGAAGTCGATGGACGCGTCGCGGTAGTAATCGTAGCGGATGATGTCAAAATTATAGCGCCCCTTGTTCACAGGAAGCTGTGCCGCCCAATAATTTTTGACGCGCTCGAGGGTGAGGGACTGCCCCATCTTAAACTCTTTTATCCTGTAAGGTCCCGTTCCCAGCGGCGGCATGGTGAGCGGCTCGGCAAAATCATGCTCTCTCCAAAAGCGCTGCGGGAACACGGGACTGGTCGCGAGGCTGAGCATCTTTTCTTTGCTGTAGACCGGATTCCCCCGTGCGTCTTTTCTGTTGTTCCCTTCGTCGTCGAGTTCGGGCGCCATATCATAGCGCACGCGGTTGCCGGATAGCGCGCGCACCGTCACGCCGCTATAGTATGAGCGGAATTGCGGCACGCCTTTTTCGTAAAACATCTTGAAGGAATGCTCGACATCCTCCGCGCCGAGGGCGCCGCCCTCCTGATCCGTTGCGCGGGGGTTGAGCGTAAAGATGAAGTAAGCATAATCCGGCGCATATTCGACGCTGCTGGCGATAAGCGGATAGAGCGTATCGGTTTCGTCGGCGGATGCCGTCATCAGGCTGTCGTAAAAGTATTCGCTGCCCGCCGCGCAATTCCCGCGAATCGCATACCGGTGGAAATTATCGAAGGTCCCCAGCGTCGACAGCGTCAAGCTCCCGCCCTTGGGCGCGTCGGGGTTCGTGTAAGCAAAGTGAGTCCAATCCCCCTGATACGCGCTCTTGCCGCGCAAGTTAAGATTTTCCGCGCGGATTAGAGCACCCTGACTCTGGGCAGATAGAGCCGCCGTCAGAGCAAACAGCGCCATGCTCAGCATGATTATTTTTCTTATCTCTTTCATACGCATCATCATTTTTATCACGAATGACACGCGATATGCAAGGGCAGCAATGCTTACCGGGTAAATCCGCCGACACTAAGGAGGGGGAAGTCTCCCCCTACGGGCGCACTGCGTTGCGCCCTACCCCCTCTGCGGGGGGAATCCCCCCGCAACGCCCCCCCCGACAGCAAAACGCGCGGTGTAGTGTCATTGTGGGCTTGACCCGCAATCTCCACTTGTCAGAATTGCCCTACAGTAAAACGCGCGGTATAGTGTCATTGTGGGCTTGACCCGCAATCTCCACTTGTCAGAATTGCCCTACAGTAAAACGCGCGGTATAGTGTCATTGCGGGCTTGACCCGCAATCTCCACTTGTCAGAATTGCCCTACAGTAAAACGCGCGGTAACGCCGCCACAGGCGGTTACAGCCTTGCCTTTAGTCAGAAAGGGCGTTCCGAAAAACAGGAAGTGGCGCTTTACGGCAAAGTTGCGCGGTTAGGAGCATGGCAGCAAGCGCGTGCACGTGTGCGCGTGCTGCTGACCGAGATTGCCTTCCCCTGCTCGTGGCGTCGTGTATTGCAGGAGATTGCCCCCCCATATGGCAGCAGTTCGTGTGCATCTGCATGCGGGCTGCGTACCTGAGAAAGCCTTCCCCATATCACCCTTTTTGAATTTACCAGAAAATAAATTGCACCCATGGAGAGATGGAGAGCAATAAGCCCCCACATAAAGCCGCTAAGCTGCCAAGAGATTAACCGCAGTGCTGCGCCTTGCTGAGCAACCGTGATGGTCGCTCAGCAAGCGCCTCGGTCCCTGAGCCTGTCGAAGGGCTCTTACCCCCCGTTCCTCGTCCATGTGCCGTTTGCACGCCAATATGTTCCCGCTTTATTGCCGCCGTCATCGTATATCGTATGCAAAGCATCGGGGAATGGCAGATATATTTTCAAGCCTCAGTTTGGAGAATTCTGTTCAAGGAATTCTTCAAGTGTGCCGCCGTTCTTGAAAAATTGCACGATATCAGAGTTGGTTTGCTGAATCCCCTGCTGCATGCCCTGCTGCATGCCCTGCTGCATGCCCTGTTGCATGCCCTGTCGAATGCCTTTCTGAATTGCAAAGGCAGTGCGGGCTTGTTCGTCGCGCCACGCTCTCTCGCGTAAAGAATACTCACGGCGGACAGCGTCGTCCGCGCTTACCCTATACAGTTCGTTTACCGCCGTCTCCATTACTTCGTTTTTTGCCGCTAACATTTTTAGTTCCTCCTCAGTATTCACATTAATGAGGGGAAGGCTTTCTCGGTCGGCGGCACAAGCGCTAACGCGCCAGCGCTCGCTGCAATACACGACGCCACGAGCTTTTGCTGGAAGCGCCACTTTCTGTTTCGAATCGCCCTTTTCTTCCCAAAAGCAAGGCTGGAAGCGCCTGTGGCGCATCTCCTCGACATCGCCAAAATAGGTGTCGTCGACGGGATCGTGCTGTCGAAAACAATGATGATAGCGTCCCGAATCGCCGCCTTCTATAAAATTGAAGTCGGCTATCGTTATGCTTATCACCTTTTTGACATTGTCATACCAGTCGC
>JAITNZ010000006.1 GCA_031290205.1 Spirochaetaceae bacterium | reverse complement strand
TCTAACTCACATATACTCCCATCCACGCACCCTCCCCCCCCCCCACAGGCCCGCCCCCGCCCCCCCCCGCGGGGGGGGCCGGGGCCGAACTCCATTTACAAAATTGTCAATACAGGAGTATGTGGAAATAGCGAAATCCTTTAATGATCCGCTATTATTTGAATTTCAATTAGAAAATTATACAAAAAAGCGGAATGAATTTTGTTATGCCGGTGATTGGAGCGGCACATTGGACATAAGCACTGGTGTATTAAAGAGTTGCTGGGTAGAAAATGAAATAGGCGATATGTTTTTAGATCCGGATAAGCCCATACCTTTTCAAGCGATAGGACATTGCCATTCGCCTTATTGTATAAATGTGGGGAATTGCAGTTTAGGACCTATGCCAAAACTTAAATGCCCAAGTTATTATAAAATGCGCGAAGGGCACTATACTGATAAAATGCGTCATTTCCTTGATAGCAAGCTTGCGCAAAGCAATAAAGAATATAATCCAATAAAAAAGTTCTGGATAAATCATAAAAACAGGAGGCAAAACTGATACTCTTTTGCTCTTTTTCACTTGTTTACGTTGCGAGAGCGTTGTGAAATTTAGAGGCGCTCTGTTGTATACATTTCGTTTAGGTAGTCGGTGTATGCTCCCGAAATAATATTATCCAGCCAGACTTGGTTATCTAGATACCATTTGATAGTTTCCGCCATCCCCTGCTCAAAAGTGTACGAGGGCGACCAGCCAAGCTCGCTGGTGATTTTGGTATTATCTATGGCATAACGTCTGTCGTGTCCAGGACGGTCGGGCACATAGCGTATCAGAGCGTCAGTTTTTCCAAGATTGTGAATGATCAGTCTGACAATTTCGATATTTGCCTTTTCGTTATTCCCCCCGATGTTATAGACCTCGCCCGAAATTCCTTTTTGTAAAACAGTATATATCGCCTTGCAATGATCTTGGACGTGCAGCCAATCACGAACCTGCATACCATCGCCATAGACGGGTAGTTGCTTATCAGTCTTGCAGTTGTTGATCATAAGCGGAATTAGTTTTTCTGGAAACTGATACGGTCCGTAGTTATTCGAACAGCGCGTGATGTTGGACGGCAATCCAAAGGTTTCGTGATACGAGCGGACGAACAGGTCGGCGCTTGCTTTTGAGGCTGAGTAGGGGCTATTCGGTGCAAGCGCCGTGTTCTCCGTAAACTTGCCGGTTTTTCCAAGCGCGCCATATACTTCGTCGGTGGAAACCTGCAAAAACTTCACACCGGCTTTATACTCCCTGCTGTATTTATCGTCGGGTAGCTTCTTCCAGTGTTTCTTTGCCGCCTCTAAAAGCGTCTGTGTGCCTAAAACATTCGTTTTTAAAAAAATATCAGGTTGGGTAATGCTTCTATCTACATGCGATTCGGCGGCAAAATTAACAACGGTATCGATGTGGTAATCAGCAAAAATTGTATTGACCAAGGCGCTGTCGCAGACATCACCTTTTATAAAATGATACGTGGCGCTGTTAATGCCTTTTAAGTTTTCAAGATTACCCGCATAGGTAAGCAGATCCAAATTGATAATGGTCGCCCCGTTATGAGCGCTTATAAACTTAATAAAATTAGATCCGATAAACCCCGCGCCGCCTGTTACTAAAATATTGTTCAATCAATATACCTCTGCATTGGACAGCGCAATGAGGTACTGTCCGTAATCGGTCATCTGTAATTCCTCACCCAATTTTCGCATCTCTGTTTTGGTGATAAATCCCTTACGCCAGGCAAGTTCTTCGATGCATGAGATATAAAAGCCCTGCATCTCCTGCACCGTCCGCACAAACTCCGAAGCTTTCAACATCCCGCCGGGAGAGCCGGTATCGAGCCATGCCATTCCACGTCCCAAAAGCGTTACCGAAAGCCGGTTCTGCTCAAGATACATATTATTGACTGCGGTGATTTCTATTTCGCCGCGTGCGGAGGGTTTAACTTTTTTTGCGATGGCAACAACATTGTTATCATAGAAGTAGAGCCCGGGAACCGCAAAGTTTGATTTCGGTTTCTGCGGTTTTTCTTCGATTGATAAAACTTTATACTCTTGTGAAAATTCAACCACGCCGAATTCTTTTGGATTGGCAACGGGATACCCAAAAATAGCGGCGCCGCCCTCATCTATCTGCGCCTGTGCCGACGCAAGCAATTCACCAAAATTTTGCCCGTAAAAAACATTATCGCCTAACACAAGGCAAACACAGTCGCCGCTAATGAATTCTTCACCCAAAATAAACGCGTCTGCAAGCCCGCGCGGCGTCTCTTGCACTTTATAGCAAATGTGCATCCCTATTCGGGAGCCATCACCAAGGAGTTTTTGGTAATTCGGCGTATCCTCTGGTGTAGAAATGACGAGGACATCACGAATTTTTGCCAGCAACAGCACCGAAAGCGGATAATAAATGAGCGGCTTATCGTAAACCGGCAGCAACTGCTTCGATACGGCGATGGTGGTAGGATACAGTCTTGTACCCTTACCTCCGGCAAGAATTATACCTTTCATATTTTTTCCTCAATTTTTTTCCTCAATTTTTCCCCAAATCTTTTTTCCAAATCTTTTTCCCAAATCTTTTTTCCAAATCTTTTTTCCAATTTTCCCCATGTTTCCAACTATACACTGATTGTCCTCAAAGCACAACACTTAACATTTGTATCGTGGGAAGGCTTTCTCAGGTACGGGCACGAACGCTATCGCGCACGCGCTCGCTGCCATGCTCCACCGCACACGGGGAAGGCTTTCTCAGGTCAGGGCGCGAGCGCTACGCGCCCGCACTCCACTGTTGGGCTTTACTGTTAGGCGGAAAACGCAACACCCCGCCGAGGGGGGCGTTGCGGGGGCACTCCCCCGCAGAGAGGGTAGGGCGCAACGCAGTGCGCCCGTAGGGGGAGACTTCCCCCTCCTCCCTATTTACCCAATTCGTCAGGAAACGTACTTGCTTAGGAAATGGGTGCCTGTTTTCTGATGAGCCTTCCCCGCCCCGCCCGTCCCCGCGATTCGCTGTTTCACTGCGCAACTTAGTCAACAACGCCCTTCTCATAGCGAAGGCAAGGCAGAAACCGCCTGTGGCGGCGCGGGGCACCAGCACAGGTGTGGGAGCTGCTGAAGCCGCCCCCTTTAATAAAAAAAGAGATTGGGGTATGATTAAAGCGTGGCACATACGAATGCGTAAATAAAGGGAGGAGTTCACAAAATGGCAAAATCATCAGAAGATAAGAATTCGCAGATTGCGGTAGTTCGGGCGGCGACGCCGGAGGATAAGCAGAAGGCGCTGGAAGCAGTCCGCCTTCACATCGAAAAACAGTTCGGTTCGGGCTCGCTTATGAAGCTCGGCTCGAGTATCAGCGCGACTGGAATCGAGACGATACCTTCGGGGGCGCTCTTGCTTGACGAGGCGCTTGGCATAGGCGGTTATCCGCGGGGGAGGATCATCGAGATTTTTGGTCCTGAGTCATCGGGAAAGACGACCTTGGCGCTTCATGCCATTGCCGAAGCGCAAAAAGCGGGCGGCATTGCCGCTTTTATCGATGCTGAGCATGCGCTCGACCCCAGTTATGCCAAAAATCTCGGCGTCAACATCGACGAGCTTGAAGTTTCCCAGCCCGATACCGGCGAGCAAGCCCTCGAAATTGCCGAAAGCCTCGTCCGTTCGGGCGCCGTTGACGTGATTGTCGTAGATTCCGTCGCCGCCCTTACCCCGCAGGCGGAAATTGACGGCGACATGGGCGATTCCCACATGGGGCTACAGGCGCGCCTTATGAGTCAGGCATTGCGGAAACTCACGGCAATTATCGGAAAATCGCACTGTGTGCTGATCTTCATCAATCAGATTCGCATGAAAATCGGCGTCATGTACGGCAACCCCGAAACGACCACCGGCGGTAACGCGTTGAAATTCTATTCATCGATACGGCTCGATGTCCGCAAAGTCGAAACCATCGAAAAAAGCGGGGATGCCGATGCCGTCGGCAACCGCGTGAAGGTGAAAGTCGTGAAGAACAAGGTCGCTCCGCCGTTCCGCAAGGCGGAACTCGACATCATGTTCGGCAAGGGCGTATCGGCAATCGGCAGCTTGCTCGATGCCGCCGTCAAATACGACATCATCGACAAGAAAGGGGCGTGGTATTCCTACGGCGAAGAGAAAGTCGGGCAGGGACGCGAATCGGCGAAAGAGTACATGGAAAAGAACCCTGAGTTCTGCGTTGAAGTCGAGGTAAAACTCCGCAGGACGATGTTCCCCTGGAAGTATCCTGTGGAGGCGCCGGTTGCCGAAAAGCCAAAATCGAGCCGAAAGTCTGCGGAGCCGAAAGCTGACGCGAAGCCCCCGGAAGAGGCGGGCGTGGTCGATGAGGCGCTGTTCACCCAAGCCGAACAGCCATAATTTTCGATTATGAGCGGAGCCATAATCATACTGGCGCTTGTCGTCCTTGCTTTTCTGCCGGCGGCGCTTGCCGTGTTTTGGTTCCGCCATCGCAAGCTCGCGATGCCTCTTCATTTTGTGCTGATTTTCCTTGCATCAGGCGTCCTCAGCATGATTCTAGCGCTTGTTGTGCAGTCAGGACTCCCTCAAAATGATTCCTACAGTTTCTCGCGCTGGACGGTATTTATCGACTTATTTTTGAGGATTTCCCTCACGGAAGAAGGGGCAAAGCTGCTATTCTTGCTCGGCATCTTTGCTTTGATACGACGTTTTTCCCGGAATATCGTTATTTTTGAAGGTTTTGCCGCCGGTGCGGGGCTGCTTGCAGGCTTTGCTTTTGCCGCCGTCGAGAGCGCCGTTTACGCCGCCGCCGACTCAAGTGTTGTGTTGCTGCGAATGATAAGCGCGGTTCCCCTGCACGGCGCCTGCGGCATCCGTTGCGGGCTCGCCGCCTCGGGTTTCGCCTCAAAACCGCGTTCGGCGCTCGGGCGCTTTACTTCAGCCATCGTCCTCCATAGCTTTTACGATTTTCTGCTACCGCTAGGCGGCTTCCGCGCCGCGCTAGGTATCCTGCTTGCCCTCGTCGCTCTTGTTTCATCTGCCCAATCAATCCGTCCGTCGGAATTGTAAGGGAATGAAGAAGGGGAACAGTGAACAGTGAACAGTGAACAGTGAGGAGTGCATCGTCTCTCTTCCCCTATTCGGCTGTTCCCAGTAATTCGACATCGAAAATGAGGACGGCGTTTGGGGGGATATTCTCGCCGGCGCCTTCTTCGCCATAGCCTAAATCGGGGGGGATGAACAATTTTACGCGTCCGCCGACTTGCATAAGGGCGATTCCTTCGGCAAAGCCGGGTATAACCCTGTTGAGGGGAATCTCGGCGGGTCCGCCGTCCTCGGCATTGCTGTCAAAAACGCTTCCGTCAATGAGGGAGCCTGTGTAATTCACCTTGACGATGGTATCAAGCGATACGTGCGCGCCGTCCCCCTGCGCGATAAGCTCGTATTGCAAGCCGCTTTTGGTCGTCTGGATGTTTTTTTTCTTCGCGTTTTCTTCAAGAAAAACGGCGCTCTTCGCCCGATTTTCCCTCGCAAGCTTATCCTGGGCGATTTGAAGAACATTCCTGACAATCAACGCGGCGCTTTCCTCCGACATTCCAGGGTCATCAGTCTCGATGGTTTTCCGCATTGCTTCGGCAACGACGGTATAATCAAGCTTAAAGTTGGATTTTTTAAGGTCTGTCCCTAAGAGGACGCCCACCGCATAACTGAGGTCGGCTTCACCGCCCTCCGCAAAACAAGTTCCAAGCACGATGGCTGCGAATACGAGGCAGCAAACAAATTTTTTCAGCATGGTTATAGTATCGGTATAATCAGTGTTCAAATTGACGCACCTGTGTAGGAACGATAATTTTCTTAATAAAAAACTATTTTTTGCCGAAAATAGGGTACTTGGAGTTTTCAATGAAAAACAAATTATTCGGTATTTTTTTAACTTTATCTATAAGTTTTATTTTTTTTATCTCGTGTCAGAGTGCCCCACAGACACAAAAAGAGTCGTCCACTGAGGAAGGCGCTGTTCTCGTTGTCGAGGAAGTATCCGTTCCGCAAGGCGCGGAGGAGACATCAGATTTTGACCGCATCGGATTGCTCATTGCCGAAGCGCAGGATAGACGGCAGGAGATCGCAAACGATGAACTTGAAGATTTGGGCGGGGAGCAATTAAGCGCCGCCGACAAATCGCTACAAAGCGCGGAATCGGTCTTTAATGCGGGTATGAAAGGCTCGACCTCTCCCGAAAAGGCAAGCGCTTTAAGTAACGCGCAGTCGGCACTCGATGCGTATCGTGCCATTCTTCGAAGCTATTGGCAGGCAAGAGCGGATGAGGGGCGCGGGCGCTCGCAGGCGGCGCGGCAAGAAGCTTTGAAATTAAAGGCACAAGTTGCCGTGCGGGACAATTTTAACGCATCCGAGGGTGTTTTTAATAACGGTGAATCGTTATATAAATCTGAAGATTATAAACTTTCCGTCCCTTACTATATTGAATCTGAATTAATGTTTATCGCAGCAGCTTCGCTTGCGATAGAAAAGGGGCGTCTGGCGGCTCTCGCGCTCGAATCCGCCGATAAAAAAATCGAAGAAAGTGAAAAAATTTCCGCCGATGCGGATACGGCGCTTAATGGAGGTCATATATGAAAAGAGTTTGCATTATTTTTGTCATGTTGAACATGGGGATCGCCGCTTTCGCGGCGCTAACGGACGCACCACCTTCGAGTGTCGCGGAATCGCTTACGGCAAACAGATTTTATACGGAAAGTATCAGAAATAATAACCTCGCAAAACTTGCTTTTTCTGACGGTAACTTCGATATGTCCCTGCAATATTCAGCGGAATCAATACGAAATGCCCGTCTTTCCGACGAATATGTTACCCAGCGCTTAATAATTGCAGCCGCTGTTAGCAAGATTGACGAAGCCGGCTCCCGTCTAAGCTGGGCGGATAAAGCGAATGCCGCGCGTTATTTCCCAGATGAGCTTGAGAGAGCAAGAAATTATTATCGAGAGGCGCTTGCCGCCCGCATTGCAAACGAATGGGATACGGCACTGAATAACGCGCTCAACGTTGTCGAGACCCTCGCCGCCGTTACCGTCCCGGTTGAACGAGTGCAAGCGCAGCCTGCGCCGCAGGAACAACCCGATGCCGCATACCCGCTCCCTGCTCAGTATAAGGTGCGTTCGTGGGATACTTTTGGTGATTGTTTCTGGAATATAGCAGGACGTAACTGGGTATACAACAATCCGCTTAAATGGCCCCTGCTCTATCATGCAAACAAGTCAAAACTGAGCGATCCTAATAATCCAAACCTCATCGAGCCCGGACTCGTCCTCGACATTCCGCCGCTCAACGGCGAAAAACGCGAAGGTATGTGGGATTCAGGAAGAGCCTATACGCCTTAGGGCGCCTGAGGCACTTTCAGCGTATCCGTCAAATCTGCCAGGTAACATCTAAAGAACCAGGGCGAGCGCATTAAGAATTTGTCCACAGGGGGAAGGCTTTCTCAGGTACGGGCGCGACCGCTACGCGCACGCGCTCCTGCCATCCTCGTTACCGCGCACTTTACCGTCGGTGCCCTCGCTCGGCGACATCCTCTTCATCTGTGTGTATCTCTGGACATTTTTCTTCCGTTTTTTCAAATTGGATGCGAAGAATGCACACGAATAATCATAAAATTTCATTATGAATTTGCGATTTCTTCGCGGTTATGCGCAGACTTTTTTCTGCATCAATCCGTAAAATCTGCGGATTTTCGTGATTTTTTATTTTAATGCGCTCGCCATGGAGTTTTGCCTGCATCCCTGCGCCTCTGCGGGAGAATTTTTCCAAATTTTTTACGTCCGCTACTAAAGCGCCGTGCACGGATGCGCCATAAGTTATGTATGGAAAATGAAAACCAATTTGACGACCCGGTAGTTCAGGCAGTTAAAGAACTTTTTGGGATGGACTACCTCTTTCCCTATCAGAGGCTTGTTATCGGCAACATTCTGGAGGCGGCGCAAGCTGCCGGCATCCCGTTGCGGCAGCAGTACCGCGCGCCTGCTGTGGAGCAAGCTAACGAGCAATTTCGGGAAAAAAATGAGGGAGAAAACGGGGGAAAAACTGAGGAGGAGGATAGGGCGAGTATCGGGCGGCAGATTGTTATCTTGCCGACGGGCGCGGGGAAGTCGCTCTGCTTCCAACTGCCCGCTATGATGCTCGAAGGTCCGACGCTCGTCATCTATCCGATTCTTTCACTGATGGCGGATCAGGAGCGCCGACTCGCCGAAAAGGGCTTTGCGCCGGTGATCCTCCGCGGCGCTCAAACTGAGGAGGAGCGAAACCTGATTTGGCAGAAATTGCGCTCGGGCGAAAGCCGCTTCATTATCGCCAACCCCGAAGTGCTTCTAACGCCAAAAGTGCTGAAAATACTCGGCGAACTGGGAATAGTGCATGTTGTTATCGACGAGGCTCACTGTGTAAGCGAATGGGGTGAAAGTTTTCGCCCGAGTTACCTCGAAATCCACCGGATTATCGAAGCCTCCGGCGCACCGCTGGTAACGGCTTTCACCGCAACAGCCTCCGCCCTCGTACTAGAAAAAATCGAATTTTTTTGCTTCCCCAGCTACGACAGTGGAAACGACAACGACCGTGTCGGCGGCGGCGGCAGCAGCAGTGGCTCCCCCGGCTACGACAGTGGAAACGGCAACTACCGTGATGTCCGCAGCGGTAGGGGAGGGGCGCACAAAATTATCGGAAATCCCGACAGAAACAACATCAGCTATGCGGCGCGCGGCTGCATTTTGCGCGATATTGCCGTCCGCGACCTGCTTTTCGTGAACGAAACCCCCGCAATCGTCTTCTGTTCATCGCGCCCGGGCACGGAAAAACTTAGCCGCTACCTGCGAAACGCGCTCGGCACGAACGAAATCCGCTTTTATCATGCCGGTTTGGAACGTGAGGAAAAAACTGAGGTCGAGAAATGGTTCTTTTCCAGCGAAAACGGCATTTTGGTGAGCACCTGCGCCTACGGCATGGGCGTTGATAAGCCGAATATCCGCACGGTGATTCATCGCGACTGCCCCCCTTCGGTGGAAGCCTACCTGCAAGAATCGGGTAGGGCAGGGCGGGACGGCGCCTTTTCCCGTGCCATCCTCCTCTGGGGTCCCGATGATGAGGCGGCGTGCAAGCGCGCCCGCACCGACTCGGATAGGCAGCGCCTGTCCGACCTGTTCGCCTTTGCCCGCGATGCCGCGCATTGCAGGCGGGAGGCGCTCCTCAGTCTGCTGAATTACGAGGGCGAACAATCTAAGCCGGAAGGCGAATGTTGTGATGTGTGTTCGGCGCGCGCCAGTCCCGAGCTCCGCGAAGAAGAGCCGGTTTTGAGTTTCTTCCGCAAGAACAGGCGCGCCTACAGGGCGGACGAAGCGAGCACCGCCTTAGCCTGCGCCATCGTGCGGGCGCAAAAACAGGACTGGACGAGTAGGGACGCTCAGAATGCGATCAGGTATCTTATAAAAGTGGGCAAGCTCACGGAGATAAAGCATTTTCCCTGGAAAAATCATATCGACGTGGGGAAAAAGTTTTTTTCATCGCCATCGACAAGAGCAGAAAAACGAGACCTGCAATGACGAAAAGATGCCAGATTGCTGAAAATTCTTCGCGATAGACCCACGATGAATTTTCAGCAAGCGGAAAAATCTTTTCGGCTATCAGTTTGACGGCGTCGTCGCGGTTTCCGTCGATGTAGGCGCCGCCGCCCCGCGCCGCCGCGCTGTGAAGCGTATCGGCATGGAGGGAACTCCTCACCATGGTGCTTTCACCGCCGGTAGGCGTATCGGCGTTTTCAGGAATAAGCGCACCATAAGCCGAGCCGATTCCGACGGTAATCAGCGAAATATCGTTGCGCGTCAAGCGTTCTGCCGACTGGGAAAGCGAACCGGCAAGGCTTTCCCCATCACTAAAGAGAATAACTTGCCTGCCCGCCGGAGAATTTTCTAAAAATCCGCTTGCCGCCGCGTCGAGGAGCTGCTCGAGGTTCGTGCCCCGCGAACTCATTGTTGAGCTTGACAGGGCGTCCAAAATCGACAAGACGGCTTCGCTATCCGCACTCACCGGCATGGCAAGAACGCCCCGCCCTTTCCCAAGGGCAAGCCCAAAACGGAGTAAAATGCTGTTTCCGGCAAGATTCCCCGATTCCAAAACGAGATTTTGAGCAATCTCTCTGGAGCGCTCCAAGCGGGTTGCGGCACCGCCTTCCATGAAAGCGGAATCCTGAATGTTCATACTCCGGGAAATGTCCATGGCAAGGACGACATCACAACCGCGCTGAAATTCACGGACAAGGCGGCTCCCCATACGCGGGTTTGCCAGTGCGCCCAGCTCCGCAGCAAAGAACAAGAGGAAAAAAATCGATGAAAAAAGATAACGCGGACGGAGCTTCGATAGATCCTCCTGATTGGAATCTCTGCTGATAAACCGTGAAACAAGCGGGAAGCGCCGCTTATAATGGAAGAACATCCAAACAGACAGCGGAATCAGCATGAAGAGCCAGATTAATACATCCGGTTCATTGAAGACGAGTCCATTCATAAAAACGCCCCCAGCAGCACTTTTTTTAAAAACATACTGCCAAAACACAAAAGGATGCCGACGGCAATCAGCGTGGTATGTACCGGTATCCGCTTTCCACGGACGCCGGAGCGGATTACGGTGATTTCAGTTTTCTGGACGCGCGAAATCGCTTCGGTAAAAGCATCGGCGGACGGCGCGGGAATAAAAATACCGTTTCCCGCAAGCGTCATTTTCATCAGCGCATCGGGGTTAAAACGCGAGTCGAAAGAACCTGTCCTGCGGATATGGCTAAAGGGATCGACATAATCAATGGGAACTTCCCCTGTCGTGCCGACGGCGATCACATACAGCGAAATGTCCGCTTGGGCAAGCGCCGCCGCCGCAGTTTCAGGATGAATCGCTCCCGCGTTATTTTCGCCGTCTGTCACGAGGACAAGCGCCTTTCGCGGGGCGGCTGAATTGCGAAGATGGAGCGCGGCAACGGAAATCCCCATGCCGAGCGCGGTGCCGTCTCCCATTTCACCAATTTGAAGAGTATCCAGCCTTGAAAGAAGCGCGTTTCTGTCGGTTGTCGGCGGGAGGAGGAGCGCCGCGTCATTGCCAAGCGCGGCAAGCCCGATCGCGTCGGCGGGACGTTCCCGCGCAAAATCTTTTATCAGGCGCCGCGCCGCGTTAAACCGGCTCTCCCCCCCAATATCAAGCCCTGCCATGCTGGGACTCACGTCAAGCACAAAGAGGATGTCGGCGCCGCGGTCAAGATATACGATGGAATTTGAAATGAACTGAGGACCAGATGCGGCAAGGATTAAAACAAACAGCCCCGCAATCTCCAAAAGAGAGGATACGCGCTTGAGCACGCTCGTCCGAAACGGCGCTGTAAAACTCTCGCCGCCCGGAGGACCGAGAGACAGCGAAAGACTGAACGCATCCCGAAAAAACCGCTGCCCGACGACGATGACAAACGGAGAAAGCAGCGCGGCAAGCACAAAAATTGGTCTATCAAAAGCAATGTGGGACATGCTAAATAGTATAAATCAAGCTGCCCCTCTCGGCAAGCTAGGGCGAACGCATTAAGAATTTGTCCACAGATGACCACAGATGACCACAGATTTTTACGCTGCTGATTTTCTTCATGCGCGAGCAAAAACAACCCTTGACAGCGTTCGTGCAGCGTGATAAAATATCCTATGCAGAGAACAATGAACAGTGAACAGTGAGGAGTGAACAGTGCGGAGTGAACAATGAGGAGTGAACAATGAACAGTGAACAGTGCGGAGTGAGAGTGCGGAGTGCGGGAGTGAAGAATGTTTCCAAAGTGAAATTTTCACCTTTTCCCTTTTCCCTTTTCCCTTTTCCCCATCCCCTTCTTCAAACATAGGAGAACAACATGAGAAACGTAACTAAACTGTTATTACTGGCATGCACCGCACTTATCACGGTGTTTACATCATGCCAAGCTATTGCGGCGAATTCGGGGCAATCGCTAAGCTCTGACACCGTGTGGATACGGCTGATTCCGGGGGCGCCGTTCGAGGACGGAAACGGGCTGCGGACGGCGGAGCTTACGCTCGACTTTAGCAAGGCGATTGCGGGGCTGGAAACCGGCATTGATGAGGCTGAGTTAGCCGAGATATTCACGTTCGAGCTTGTTGATGCCGAGGGGACGGTAAAATCGGCGGAGATGAAGGCGACAGCGGTGCGTAAATATGCCGAGGCGTTTTACCTGCTAACCGTCGGCAATATTCCCGCTGACGGGGGCATCGCAAAGCTCACGGTGAAGCGCAGCGGCATTGCCCCGCCGTTCAGGCTCTGGGCGCTCGATGGGGGGGAAGCCGACGAGTTCGTCTCGCTTGACCCCAACGGGGGCATCTACGACGGCGGCGCCCCCGCCGAGTGCAAAATTTTCGCGCTGGGCGAAGGCTTCACGCTGCCCGACCCCAGCGGCAGCGGCTTTGACTGGAGCGACGCGCTCCCCTTGATTCCCAAGCCCTCCCACCCTGCACGAGCTTTCATCGACTGGACTACCGAAGCCGACGGCGGCGGCACAAGCTACAGTGCGGGAGCGGCTATTACCGAAGCCCTCACCCTCTACGCGCAGTGGACGCCCGTCTGGACGGTGAGTTTTGCCCTCAACGGCGGCGCCGGCGACATTCCCGCGGCGGAAACGGTAGTTGCCGGTGCACTGGCGGAATTCAGCTTGCCCGACGACAGTGGCATAACTGCGCCCAACGAACACTGGCTCGCTTTTCTGGGCTGGGACAGCCGCGCGGACGGCAACGGCACAAACTACAACGCCGGAGCGAACTACACGCCTGACGC
>JAITNZ010000153.1 GCA_031290205.1 Spirochaetaceae bacterium | reverse complement strand
GCCCGTAGGGCGTTTATCCAGCGGCATTCGTAGAGGCGTGGCGCAGGTTACACTAACACCAAGCGATGTTGCAGGTTCACCTTTAGGTGAGCCTATGCGCCGCAACGCCCCGCTGGGGGAGCGAGGTGCCCCCCCAGACCCCCCGTTAGCATTTTAGCTATCACTTTAGAATTTACCCAGAAAAATAAATTGCACCCGGAAGGGAGCGGAAGTGCTGCCAGCTGCCGGCGGGGTATTGACTCAAAGCAAGTCCTCGTATACGCTCTCAACATATATATTAGGAGAGTGTATGTCGAGTGAACAAAAATTAGCGAATGCGGGTCCTTTGGGCTTGATGGGTTTTGGAATGACGACTGTTTTGCTGAATCTGCATAATGCAGGGTTTTTCCCTAACAGCGCAATCGTTTTTTCTATGGGTATTTTTTATGGCGGCTTGGCGCAGGTTATTGCCGGTATTCTGGAATCGCGGCGAGGTAATACTTTCGGTACCGTCGCCTTCATATCTTACGGCTTTTTCTGGATAAGCCTCGTGGGTATCTGGATCCTGTCCGCAAAAGGGCTCGCCGACGCCCCGTTGGAAGCGAATATGGGATGGTATCTCATCCTCTGGGGAGTGTTTACCTTCTTCATGTTCCTTGGCACCCTCAAAGCCAGCAAGGTGCTTCAATTTGTCTTCCTGTCGCTTACCGTGCTCTTTGCCCTGCTCGCCCTGCGCGATTTTCTTGATAGCCATCTCGTAGGCACAATTGCCGGTTTTGTCGGGCTCGCCTGCGGCGCTTCGGCAATATACCTCGCCATGGCAGAAGTTTTGCACGAACAACACGGACGCTCAATCCTGCCTTTCTAAAGTGCCTTTGGGTGCCTCGGGCACTTTCATCTTTTAGGAAGTCCTCCCCCTTGATCGATAATTACGATAGTGCCGCCAAATTAGCCCGAATTTGGAAGTGCACCCTCGAAAGAGGTCTATTGTTGACGAGGGGGGCGTTAAGTGGGCGATGTGTAGCATCGAAAATTTCGAGCCCCAATGTAGATTAGTTGCCGTTGAAATGTGATTGCAATGCTGAGTGCGCGCCTCGTGTCGGATTGCCCCCAAGTGGAGGGCGTCCTATAGTAATATTCCCCGCATATACGGTAATATCATTCAAATGAATAAGTGAGGGAAAAATTATGGATATAGCAGAGATGACCGTCTGCGACGCGGACAGCGCCATTACCCAAGCGGGGGCAAGCGTTCGTGCGGATAAAAATAATCCGTATAAGTTTTACGCGCTGAACGGCAACACGATATTCATCGTAACGATATTGATGCCGCTCGGCGGGACGCAATCAGGCTTGTACCGGTTCCCCAAAGTCGGGGAAAAGGTGCTTGTCGCCCATACGAACGGCAATACCGGGCACCTTTTAGGCTATGTGCCTTCCGAGTCGCAGCCCTATGACCGCGAAAGCGCCGCCATGGACACGCTGATTAAAAATCAGGGTGAGGTATTCCGCTATCAAAAAACAGGGACAAACACCGCAGATAAAAAATACTCGGAAATCGGCTTTTATAACGAGCAGACGCAGTGGAAGAAAGACGGCAAAGATACCCCGCCCCCTATCGACCGCATCAACATTCAATCGACCGGCGACATTCACGAGCGGGCGCAGAACCATCACCAGATACAGGCAAAACGCTTCGAGCTACTCGTCGATTGCCCCGCTTCCGCTGAAAAGCGCCCCTTGGGCGACCATGTGGGGGACGATTCGGAACTCTACGGCGGCGATTGCCATATCCGGGCAAAAACCCGCCTGGTCTTCAAAGCGGGGGACGAGATACGGCTGGAAGTGGGGCGTTCCGCCATCGTGATTTCCGACGACGGCATCAACATCATCAGCAGGAAAGCGTGCACCAATACGGCAAACCCCTGGGACACGGTGCTGAACCTCACGCCGAGGGACGGCATCGCCCTGTTTGGTCAGAAAGTGGACATCGGCGCGGCGCAGAGTTTTTCGCTGCGGGAGAGCACCGGCGGCGCCATTTCGAGCTTTGGCGGCGTGATGCGCCTCGGCGGCAGGGACCTCATGGCGCAGGCTTACAGCAAATATGCGTATCAGGCAAATACGGCGGATGTGGACAAGACGGTGAACAGCGTCTTTGCGGCGATGAAAACCGAAACGGGAAAGACGCCCAGCTTTAGCGCGATGATGCCTTCCCTCGTGGGGCTCCTCACCGCCGCCAACTGGGGCGTCTCGTCCTCTGGCTCAAACTATTCCGATGCCGTGGGGGATTACGCCGACTACTGCGTTCACCTTTTGGAAGTGTTGAGCGCGACCTACACCACCCTCGACATCACGATGCCGGAGGAGTTGCGGGAAAAGAATGGCGGCAGGGATGCCTTGAACCAGGCGGCGCTTCTTGGGCAGTATAAGATCATCAAACAGATGCTCTCCTATGTGGCGAACGCGGGCACGCCGGACAAGGCGATGCACAACAGCTTTATCCACTTAACCGCCTCCGCCGACGCCGTGCTTGCCGGTTACGGCGTCAAGCATCTGAGTGCGGAGCAGACAGACGCCAGCGCCCCCGTCGCCGGAACAAACCTGAGTTTGATAGCCAACGAAACGGCGCGGCTGTCGAGAGAGTTGGATTTCCAGACCAATATCAACGGCGGGAACGAAAGCGGAATTTTAAAGCAGGTCGAAAAGCGCGCGGCAAACAACAATCTATGGGCAATCGATATTGACCCTTCACATTTAGAAAAATTAAAGGAGTTATAGTATGGGATTTTGGAGTAAAGTATTTGCTGGTGATGCTCTGGTCAATGCCGCCGGTTCGAACTGCACTATTTTGGGGCATAAGTTTGATATTATCATAGCACATGAGACGATTAATGGTAACAATATCACGATGAATGGTAATAATATTACTCTTTGCGGCGGGAACGAGTTCGGTAATCTTGGTAACGTGGGGTTTAATGCTTTTGCGAATCACGTTGGGGGTGTCCAAAACACAGCAGCGGTAGCGAAAAGCGAGAAAACGGTGGCGAAAAACAGAGCAGATGTAGTTAATATCGGTGTGGGACTTGTGGAATCAGATAACGACGCACTACGTAACGAATAATTAACATCCAAACAGAACACAAGGGGGTTTAACAAGTATATGGCAGATAAACTTGACTGGCTGGGCAAACACCTCGTATTGCTACGGCATCTTTCGGTCGCGGACGCAATCGCGTCCGAAGCCTACAAAATCCCGCCGGATGTCGCCGAACTTTTTGAAGGAGTTACCGGCGCCGCAGACATGGTTTTTAAGCTGGCGGAGCATAAAAAACATAAAAACGCCTGCGAGCTCTTGGCATACATCGCCCACCGGCGGGCGGCAGTCTGGTGGGGCTACCGTTGCGTCAATGCGATAAACGAAGAACTGGCGCAGAAGCCGCCGGAAGAAATAGACTTTGACCATCCCCCCAAAATCGACCTAGGACTTCCCGAACTGCCCCATTACGAGGTGCCCAAACCGGACCCGGCGCTGGTCGCCGCAATGGACGCACAGCTCGCCACCATGGACGCTCATATCGAGCGCCTAAGCGCAGATGTGAACCCCGCCATGCAAAAATATGTTGAGGACGGGGTAGCAGAAGTATTCAAGAAGCTTGCCGCCTCGCAGGGCGTCCATCCTCTGGACCAGTTGAAAACAATGGGCGAAGGGCTGCCAAAGGCGCCCTACCAGATCAAACAAAACCCGCTGCTCCTTCAGTATGCCGAGACGCTCAAAGCCACTCTGAAAGCAAAAAAAGCGGAAACCCTGGCTCAGATAGAAAGCATGCTACCGGCAAAATCCCCCGCCGTCCTTGCCCACGAAAAAAAGCTCTGCGACGACGCCCTCTCCGCCGTCTACCGCTGGGTGGTTGCGCCGGACTCCGTCAACAGCCAAAAATGCCTCGACATCGGAAACGAATGTACCGGCGCCCCCGCAGGGCTCCTCTCCCTTTCGGCATTCTGGGCATCTGGCAACCTCATGCCCACCGGAGATCAGGTTATCCATACGCCGCCGGGACTCGCCGCCAACGGCATCGACAAGGTGCTGCTGATGTGCGCCGTTCAACAGGGCGGCACCCGTAAAATGCTGGAACGCTACGAGCTCTACTTCCAAATGGGCGTCGACGTGCTCTCCGGCGCGGACAATTGGGCGGCGACCCTCGCCAGCAAAACGCCGCCGCACGAAAAATCTGTAGCGCCGCCGCACGAGAACCAAGCGACAGGCTACAAACGCTGGAAGCCGAAGAGTGTAGGGAAGTGAAAAAAGAAAAAAAGCCTTCACGGAGGGGCGCGGAGGCGCAGAAGATTGAAATGTGTCCGGTGCTGAGCTCGCCCAGAGAAATGTTTGAGGCTGACACGATTCGAACGTGCGACCTTCAGATCCGCAATCTGATGCTCTATCCATCTGAGCTACAACCTCGTTAACTATCGCTCTCTTATATCGGAGCAGGTGGGATTCGAACCCACGGTGGCGTTGCCGCCACGCTGATTTTCAAGACCAGATCCTTCAACCGCTCGGACACCGCTCCTAACTGAATCTACCATATCAATTTCAAAAAAATTGGTCAAGCCCCTTCAGCGCCTCCCGCACTTGAGCTGCCCCGCGATTTTAATCGCGGGGACGGGCGGGGCGGGAAGAACCGCCCTTTCACTAAATAGACGACAAATTACCGACCCTAGACGCTGTTTCCGTTTTCCGATGCGGCTACGGCGTCAGCGTTTTAACATTTTTTCTAAGTCGCTATAGACGTTCAAGGGCGAACCTTCCCGCCCCGCCCGCTACGTCAGCAAATTCCCCCAAAAGCCCAAGTGGTGAGGGCTTCTCGACGAATTGGCTGGGCTACGCATTTTCCGCCGGACAGCGGATGTTGGGCGGACTTGCTCGTCGCACGACGCTTTATCGCGTAAAGAGTACCGGCGACGAACATCGCTGTCCGCGCTTACTGCCGTGTCTCTATTACTTACGCTTGAGGCTGACACGATTCGAACGTGCGACCTTCAGATCCGCAATCTGATGCTCTATCCAGCTGAGCTACAACCTCATTTCACAAACATTTCGGAGCAGGGGGGATTCGAACCCCCGGTACCCTTTCGGGGCACAACTCCTTAGCAGGGAGCCCGATTCGGCCGCTCTCGCACCGCTCCTAGAAGTTTATTACCAGGAACTTTTACGTTCCAAAAACACCATCTAAAACACGGAGCAGGGGGGATTCGAACCCCCGGAACCCAGAGGGCTCAACGGTTTTCAAGACCGCCTCCTTCAACCACTCGGACACCGCTCCAATGAACGCGCCCGAAGGGCGTTCTTTTAAAACATCAACACAGAGCCGGTGCCCACTAAAGGCTGCCGCTCCCTCTACTGGCAAGGCTGCTTTAGCAGCCGATCGCACCGCTCCATTAAAAGCGCCCATAGGGCGTTTTTTGATACATTCAACACAGAGCCGGGGCCCACTAAAGGCGC
>JAITNZ010000129.1 GCA_031290205.1 Spirochaetaceae bacterium | reverse complement strand
GGCGAGCTCGTTGACTGGGAATGCGGTGCCAGAGACGCAAAAACATTGAAAGTAATGCTTGACAGGCTTAAAGCACTGGATGTTTCAGTATTTTTTACGGATCATTGGGAATGCTACAGGGAATTAATACCTGAGGGAATGCTGGTTCAAACAAAAGCAGAGACACACGGAATAGAGCGGAATAATTTCAGACAGCGGCACTGGTGCGGACGTTTTCGTAGAAAAACCTGCATCGTTTCAAGATCAAAAGAGATGGTGGATTTATCTATCGCGCTTTTTGCAAAATTCCATGTAAATAATAGGATCGAGAAGTTTTTGAGTACTGTGTGGTAATCATTGTTTAGACAACACTCTCTTATATTTTAACGGCGGGACGGCATGGCGCCGCGACCCGCATAAGGAAGATTTATGGTAAAGAAAATGTTTTTTGTATTGGCAGCAATGATACTGCCAATGATGGGGATCTTGAGTTGCGGTACTATGAAAGGGCAACAAAATCAGAAAATGTCGATTCAGGCGGCAAAGACAGGCATTGCCTTTGAAGTTGTCGACAGTAAAGGGAAACATATCGTTTCAGGTGAAACACCTAGGACGATTACTCTTTCAACCGGCGGTTTTTTGATACCAAATTCATACATTATCAAGTATACCAAAGCTAATGGCGAAACTGGGGAACAGAAAATATCATGGGGATTTAACAAATCCGCATTAACCAAAGATGCGATATGTATTCTTATTGGGATTGGTGTGGTAGGTATTATTGTGGACAGTATTACCGGCGCAATTTACACCTTACCGGAGGATGTTTTACTTGAAGATGTCGCCTATCATCCTGATGAAGGAACCGTCGCTATTTTTGCTTTTGAAGATGTCCGTCCCGAAATGCGGCAGTATTTAGTAAGGGTAAACTGAAAACAAACATCTGCTACTACTCGGAACTCCCGTCTTAAAAGGCGCAGAGAATGCGGAGGCGCGCCCAACGAAGCTCCGCTTTCTTTGTTGATGGCATTTGACGGTTTGGGTAAAGGCACTTGGCTGTCCGGTAGCATACAATGCTGGACAGCTTGTTTTTCGCACCTCATATCGCTTTTTCGGTGGGGGCATGAATGATGTACTAGCTTTTCTTACGGCATAGCCATCATTACATAACCCCGGCAAATGCGGTGGGTTTCCAAGTTCGACTAAAGGATGTTGGAAATGATCGTAGCCATGAATCAGGCGGCGGACAGCGTCAGCCGACAGTATTTGAGGTAGGAAGGCGGTATTTAAGCGTTTCTGTGTTTATAGAGTCTGCCAGCACTATCATTGAGTCGATGGTAAAGTTCCTAAATCTTAACGAGTAGCGCAGTTCTTCGATATAGGGGCTGGTTATATTAGGGCGAGCGTATTAAGAATTTGTCCACAGATGGCCACAGATAAACACAGATTTTCACTCCGTATTTTTCTTCGGACGCAACACTCGTTTGTTCATGCATTTGTACTCTCCCTATAAATTCCATAGCAATATGGCATCGATAGTCCTATCATCTTTAAGCTACACGGACAGCGCTATTTTTTCAATACCTCTTAAATCATCCCTATAAATTCCATAGCAATATGGCATCGATAGTCCCATTATCTTTAAGCTACATCGGACAGCGCTATTTTGTCAACCTCCCCCAGAGAACAGACAGCAATTACGAATTCGAAAATTAACCACAAACGGCACGAACCACACGAACAAATTGTGCATAATTCACATGATTTCTGCCTTGTTTACCACCATTATTCATATTCATTTCGTCTTCCGTTCGTGTTGTTCGTGAGGTTCGTGGTTGAATTCGGAACTGCTGGAGAACAGATTTCAGTATGACCGCCTTCTACGTCAAGCGCCCATCTCAAACCAAAGGCAAATCCCCTAAACGCAGCCCCAAACCTGCTTAGGCAGTTTTGACCGTTTACGCCCTTCGCAAGGGGGGAAGGCAATCTCGGTCAGGGCACGAGTGCTACGCACCCGCGCACCTGCCATCCTCCGTTACCGCGCACTCTACTGTTTGGCTTTATCGAAGCGCCCTTCTCAAACCAAAGGCAAATCCCCTAAACGCAGCCCCAAACCTGCTTAGGCAGTTTTGACTGAGAGCGCCGTTTGCAAGGGCATAAAAGCGCCTGAGGCGCCCTGAGGCGCCTAGAACTTGCGGAGGAGGTCGACGGGTTTGGCGCGTCCGGCGCGGAAGGCGGGGAACCATGAGGCGGCTATTGAACAGAGCACGGTGAAGATGCCGATGAACAGCACGGTGTTCCAATCAATGACAATTGGTATCGTTTGCAGGTAGAAATCTGGGTCGAGTAATTTGATTTCGTTTGCGTGAAAGAGCTTTGTAAAAAGGTTGGCGATTTTTTCGATACCTCGAATGATTTGATTGATGTTGATGCCGAAGAGCAGCCCCAGCGTGATACCGAAGAGCGCGCCGGTTAGTCCGGTGAGGAAGCTGCCGCTTAAAAAGATGTTGCTAATTCCTGAGGGACCGGCGCCGTAGGTTTTGAGCACCGCAATATCGCGTTCGCGTTCGATAACGAGCATCGAGGTTGCCGATGAAACATTTACTGCCGCGATGAGGATGATCAGCGTCATGATAAAGAGCAAAAGCTGGCGCGTTGTTTCGTAGGAACTATACTGAGCGGGCTGCACCTGTTTCCAAGTCGATACATTACGCAAGAAGAAACGCAAATCATAATTGATTTTCCGCGCCGTATCGTCGGCATTGATAAAAGGCTCATCAATTTTTACCAGATAATACGAATCAGCATAGGCGCGGTCGAGCAGATTTTTCCCCGCCTCGTAACTCACGAGGCACCAGAGCGCGTCGATTTCGTGGTAGCCGGACGAGACGATGCCCCGCACGGTAAAAAGCTGGGTGCGGGGAATAGCATTCCCCTGCTCATCCGCGCGCAAGCTCATAATGCGGATGCGTTTGCCTATTTCCGCGCCGGTGGTTTTTGCGAGGGAAGAGCCGAGCAGCACATCCCCGTCATCGGTAATATTCGCTTCGCCTGAGATAACCGAAAGGTATTTTTTGCTGCCCGCGTCCTCCCAAAAAGAAGGTTCGATGGCGCGGATAGTGATTCCTGTTTTCCCATTTCTTCCAAGAATGATGCCGATACCGTCAATTTCGTTCCAGACACCGCGCACACCTGGCTCACTTTTGATGATAGCCCCGACCTCGTTGTTTTCTTCGGCAAGCCTCACCTGAATATGCCCTGTTCCCAGTTCGAGAAAGCGCTCGGTAATACCCTGAATCATGCCGTCGGTAACGATCAGGGTTACCATGATGGGAATCAAGCTGACGGCGATGCCGACGGCGGCGGCAAACAGGTAACGCTCGCCCTTACTTGAACGCCCGAAGAGATACCTGAATGCGATAAAAAGCTGAGCACGGGCGGCATTGAGCGCAGAGCGGGACATGATGTTAGTTCCGCTTATGCATAATGGTCATCGATGCCGAATTTTTTACGCAGCAATGCAAGGTGAGTGCCGACAAAGAGCGCCGAGTAGGCGATGAGCGCTACGCCGATGGTAATGCCGATGGGAACCAAAAAAGAAATTTCGTCTAATGCGGCAATTTTGAGGAAGTCCCCGCCAAAATAGGCGCTGGTGAGCGAGAGGAGCAGGAAAAACCCGACGAGCACCCAGCCGCGCATCGGGATGGACTCCGCGCTGTCTTCGAGGGAGGAGTTTTGTTCGATACCGAGCATAGACATCACCTGAGCGCCCAAGTCCGGCGAAGGCGGCATAAAGCCGGTGCGCATTAGGCTGTCGGCAATCTCCAGCTTACGCGCTTGTGCCGCGCAGCTTGGGCAGAACAGCAGGTGCGCCAAACGCCGCGGTCGGAAAAAGATTTTTTTTCCTTCATACCCACTTTCACCCAGTTCCTCGTAGAGGCTATCCATAACTATTTTGCAATCCATACTATACTCCTTCGGGCAGCACTGATTAATTAGTCCAGCATTCACAGATACGCACAGATTTTTACTCTGTAATCTGTGTCCATCTGTGGACAAATTGTTGTAATCAGCAGCCCCCTTGTAAATCCTGTAATTTTTCGCGCAGTATTTTTTTTGCGCGGAATACATGCGACTTAATCGTCCCAACAGGGTCGCCGGTTATCGCTTCAATTTCTTCATACGAGCGGTCGTAGAAAAAAAACAAATCTATACAGAGCCGATATTTTTCCGGCAATTCTGACACTGCCTGCCGCACTGCCTGCCGCACCGCTTCTTTCACACTCTCCTCTTCAGGAGTGAGGGTCGAACTTTCACCCTCATAATTTTCGGCGAGGCTCATATATTCTTTGCGCCGACTCACCTTGTTCAGGGCGGTATTATAGGCAATCCGGTAGAGCCAAGTTGAAAAACGCGCGGCGCCTTCAAACTGCTCAAGACTATGAAATGCCTTAAAAAAAACATCCTGCGAAAAATCCGCAGCATCATCTTTATTCCGCAAAAAACTCATACCGAGTGCGTTGACCTGCCGCTGGTGCCGCTCGACCAAAAGCCGATATAACTCACACTCGCCGCCAAGAACCCGCTCAACAATGATTTTATCGTCAAGTTCAAAATCAGGCAAGGCGGCATCAGTTCCCCTAAACATCACCGCCACAGGGTGCCTCAGGCACTTTCAGCCTTGCCTTCGCTATGAAAAGGGCGTTCAGGAAAGCCCTTACAGAAAAGTGCGCGCTTAGGAGGATGACAGCGAGCGCTGGTGCGTAGCGCTTGTGCTGCTGTCCGAGAAAGCCTTCCCCCCTTGCCTTCGCTATGAAAAGGGCGACCGCCACAGGCGGTTTCTGCTTGGCTTTCACTATGAAAAGGGCGGCTCATTGGGGGCTGTTGACCGTTCGATTGATAAAAAAGAAAAGCAACAGCGCACATCCGCATGCAAGCGGGATAACACCACCCAGTAAGGTCAAACCGCTCTTGGTGAAAATCCCCAAAAAAGCGGTCAAGCATATTCCTACGACAGCTAGGATCAAGCCGGCAAATAAACTGAAGGCATCCAAGTCAAAGTCCGGTGTTTGATACTGTTTCGTTTGAATGAGGAGCATCTTCCGCCGGTGGCTCCACAGTAAATGGAAAAACACCACCGCAAAGCCCATCACAATGCCAACAATGGGAATAATCGCAACAATAACCTCCGCGCTACTCGATGGATTCATTCATTAAACTCCTTATTTTGACACAACCCGCGCAAAAAAGTTGCGCTACCGTGATACTTTTACTAGCTCCTCTAAAATTAACCTTAATGTTCAAAAAATACAAGCGCCCGCTTCAACACCGGGTGCAATTCCAAATTCGGGGCAGCCATCATAAAATATTTATTAACAGCATGAAACCTTTATGATTTTCACTCCGCAATTTTCTTTATCTGTGTGTATCTGTGTCTATCTGTGGACCACTCTTCTTCTCCGTCCCGGACGAGGGAAGGGTTCAAGCTCCGACGGGAAGCGGTTCATGAAATAATGGAGGATTTTTTTGGGTGGGGGTAGCTTCAGCGGTGAATCATGGTGCCTATGCCCTCGTTGGTGAAGAGTTCGGAGAGGAGGCTGTGGGGGAGGCGCCCGTCGATGATGTGGGCGCATTGGACGCCGGCGGAAAGGGCGATTTCGCAGCAATCGACTTTGGGGAGCATCCCCTTGGTGATGACGCCTTCTTTTTTCAGCCGGGCGATCTCTTCAAGGCTGGCGTCGCTAATAAGGCTGTCACTGTCGCGCACATCGCGCAAGATGCCGGGGACGTCGGTCATCAGGATGAGTTTTTCGGCTTGGACGGCGGCGGCTATTTTTGCGGCGGCGGTGTCGGCGTTCACGTTGAGCGAGCGCCCCCGGTCTTCGCCGCAGCCCAGCGCGACTGACGAGATTACAGGAAGCGCCCCGCTCTGCATTATCGCCTTGAGGAACTCAACATTTACCTTTTCGATTTTGCCGACCAGCCCTAAGTCGGCGCCTTTTTCACGCTGGGCTTGAAAGAGTGAGCCGTCGATGCCTGAAAGCCCGATGGCGGTGACGCCCGCCGTCTCCAGCATCGCGGTGATGTTCTTGTTCACTTTGCCGCAGAGCACCATCTGCACGATTTCCATCGTTTCCTCGTCGGTATAGCGTAGCCCGTTGACGGAACGGCTTTCCTTCCCGACGGCTTTCAGCATCGCTTCGATTTCGGGTCCGCCGCCATGCACAAGGATGACGCGAATCCCCGCCTGCTGCACGAAAACAATATCCTTGATGACGGCGTCTTTCAAAGCGTCATTTATCATCGCATTGCCGCCATACTTCACCACGACCGTCTTCGCGCCAGAGGCACGTTCTGCCCATGTCAACGGCGTAGCAGGTTTATTGCTGTCTTCAAACTTGCCCTCACCGCCTGAGGCGGTTTCTGCCCATGTCAACGGCGTAGCAGTCCTAACTGCCGAAGCAGGTTTATTGCCCACGGTAATCACATATTGAGCCATTTCACTGCTCTCTACCGCATGTCGGGCATTCGTTCTGAGGGCGAGACGATTTCGGTTACGCGGACGCCGAAACTTTCATCGATGACGACGACTTCGCCTTTGGCGATGAGTTTATGATTGACGAGAATGTCCACCGGCTCGCCGGCAAGTTTATCAAGCTCGATGATAGTCCCTTCGCCCATCGAGAGGATTTCTTTTATCTGTTTGCGCGCCCGTCCTAGTTCGACGGTCATCTCCATCGCGACATCCATGAGGAGCCCGATGTTCCCCGGTTCGTGGGGTCCCGCCGTGTTGCTCAAGTTGGGATACTGCACCGACTGCATGTTGGGCGGAGCGCCGTAGCCGCCGCTGCCGATAACGCCGCCTCTGCCGGCGCCCGCTCCCGCCTGCCCATTTGCCTGAGCGCCGCTGTTTTGCGCTGCCGCCGGCTGCGGGACGAGAGCCTTGGATATTTCCGAAGCGACGGCGGGACCAAACACTTCCCAGACTTTTTGCGGTTTCCCGTCGCCAAGATCGACGTCGAAAGCGGCAACGGTAAAGGCGCCCACAGGCAGCGCCGCCGTCGCCTTGGGCACATTCGCCGCCTGCGGGGAGGCGGACGCAATCGATTTGTTGCCCGTCTTGTTCGTCAGCGCGGTAATCAGCGTTCCGGTAATTTGAGAAACCGCCTCGCCGATGACGGACATAGCCATCTCGTCCAGCGCGATGTTCTCTTCTTTATTCATCAGGCTGGCGATGTTCTTCGCCGTCTCTTCGGGGACTAGAAAGATATGCTCGCCAGGAAAACCGGAGGTAAAATCAACTTTGACGGCGGTAACCATGCCGGGCAGCTCGCCGAGGAACGCATCGCGCTCCATATTGCTAAGTTTCGGCGGCGAAAAGGTGACGGTCCCCCCCGTCATCGCCGAAAGATTCGACGAAAGCGCCCCCGCCGTCCCGCCGAGGAAGCTTTCTAGCGCCTTGATGTCGGCGGTATTCTCCGGTCCGCCGCCGCCGCCGCCCTTGTCGCCGCCATTTGGCGAGAGTAATGCATCAATCTCGGCTTGTGAAAGAGCGCCGTCACTCATAGTAGTTCCTCCCCTTCGCTTGCGAATTCTTCAAGCTCACTTGGCTCAATATTTGCCATCTTTTTGGTTATTTGCACCGCCATCTTCTTGCCGACTATGCCCGGACGGCACAAAAATTTCTGCCTCGACCCAATATTCACACTGAACGGGTCGTCGATATTCACATTGTAAAGCTGAATCACATCGCCAGACCGCAGGGCAAGCACATCGCGCACCGATATGTTGATCTTCCCGATTTCCGCCGTCAACATAACATCGACTGTTACCAGTTTTTCTTTTAGCACATTGAGGTTCTCCGTATTCGTCGCCTGCCGCGCCGAAGAATACCAAAACTGAGCGGAAAGTTTGCCGATAATCGGCTCGATGGTAAGGTAGGGGATGCAAAAGTTCATCATCCCCTCGACCTCGCCGACTTTCGTTTCAAGGGTAACAAGCACCACCATCTCGTTGGGCGGCACAATCTGCGTAAATTGCGGATTCGTATCAATCTGCCCCAAACGAGGGCGGAGGTCAATCACCTGCGCCCAGGATTCGCGCATGTTCCCCAGAATACGGACGATAATCCCCTCCATGACGGATTGCTCAATGTCCGTCAATTCATGCTGAACCTTGGCGCCCTCGCCGGTGCCGCCGAAGAGCCGGTCGATAATCGAAAACGTAATCGCCGGGTCAATTTCGAGAATCGCATTGCCCTTCAGCGGATCCATGTTGATAATCGCCAGCGTCGTCGGCGTCGGAATCGAACGGATGAACTCTTCGTAAGTAAGCTGGTCGACCGATGCGACATGGACATGCACCATCGAGCGCAGGTTCGCCGAAAGCGCCGTCGTCGTAAGGCGCGCAAAAGTCTCGTGCATGATACGCACGGTATTTATCTGCTCCTTCGAAAATTTATCAGGGCGCTTAAAATCATAAATCTTGATCTTACGTGTATCCGTCGGCGCCCTAACACCATCGGTATCAGTATCGGTATCACCAGAATTAATAGCCGTTAAAAGCTGGTCAATCTCGTCCTGCGACAAAACTTCGGTCATAGAGTAATGGTAAAGGATGAAGGCGGGATAAGTCAAGCCCCTACAGCAACTCGGGGGTGCACTTCCAAATTCGGGGAAAGCAGTATGGGCGCATCCCCGCGCTACGCGCGGGGTCGGGCTTTACGCGGTTCCGCTACGCTCCATTCCCGCAAAATCACTACAAGCCTTCACTGCGGCTGGGCGCGAGGCGCCCAGAGCAAACAAAAAGCCCTATGAAACACCCTGCGGGTGCGGGAACGCTACGCGCCGCTCCAATCCCTTGCGCGGCAAACAGGAGCCTTCGCCCGCTCTATCTTATGCAGAAGACTGCCGATTGCTGAGCCCCCGAAAAATAAAAAATCCCCGTAGCAAGCTGCACTGGATTATTCCCATGCGCCGCTGATTTACGCCGAATTTTGAGGTGCACTTGCAACAATTACGAATTCGAAAATTAACCACGAACGGCACGAACCACACGAACAAATTGCGCATAATTCACATGATTTCTGCCTTGTTTACCACCATTATTCATATTCATTTCGTCTTCTGTTCGTGTTGTTCGTGAGGTTCGTGGTTGAATTCGGAATCGCTGCAGAGTCTCTAGTAATAATTTCCGGTTTAGACCATACTCCGATAATATAGGATTTTTTTATGGACAAGATACTCAGTTTGACATTTTTGAATAATAGCCTCTGGCAATGGTTTATTGCCCTTGTATTTGTTGCCGGCGGATTTTTTGCAGGGCTCATCATCGTGGGGCTTGTGCAAAAAACCATCAACAAATCGCAAGGATCAACATTGCATAACCCGGTGATGAAGCCCATCCGGCTGCCGCTTGTTTTGCTTTTTGTTTTTGCCGGATTTTTTCTGGGCTTCGAGCGGCTCGTTTTTAGCGACAAGTTTGAGGAATGGGAAAGCAAAATTCTCGCTTCACTTTTCATCATACTCGTCTGCTGGCTCTTAACCAAAATTATCAACAGCGTTATTACCCGCCATATTTCCGCGCTTCCTGTTAGCGTACGAGGCGGCGCGAAAGAGGATTCGCTTATCGACGCAAGCTCTCTTTCTCAGGTTGAGCTTAAAAATATCATTCAGAACTTTGTTACCATCATCATGTGTATCATTCCCGTGGTGCTGATTTTCAACACGCTGGGCTATAACATCAGCGCGATTCTTGCGGGGCTCGGTATCGGCGGCGCGGCAATCGCTCTTGCGTCCAAGGGGACGCTGGAAAACTTTTTCGGCTCAATCAGCATATTCATCGACAAACCATTTCATCTGAACGATCGCATCAAAATCACCGACCAGGTTGATACGATTTATGACGGCTGGGTCATCGATATGGGGTTGCGGATAAGCCGCATCATGACGCTCGACAACCGCATCATCACGATTCCAAATAGTTTTTTTACGAGGTTCCCGATTCAGAATGTCAGCTCCGAGCCGCATACAAAAGTTGTCGAGCTAATCAATGTGGGCGCCGCGCAAGGATACGAAAAGATATGCAAAGCTATTTCGATTTTGAAGGAACTCAAACCGCCGGGGGGGCTGCTCGGCGCTCCGTCAATCGCCTGTCTTTCAACATTGAGTTACGGCGTCTTCAAGATTACTTACATCTTCTTCATAGCTAAAAATGAAGATTATTGGGAGGCAATAAACGCGGTAAATCTGGAAGTGCTCCGCCAATTTGAGGAAGCGGGCATCGCCATCTCGAACAGGACAAGCATTGAACAGAGGGCGGTAATACGATAGATTTGTAGCGGAGATAAAATGAATAAAATGCAAAAATCATCGGTCAATGAAATTAGGGAGCGTTTTCAAAACGATGTCGAGCGCTTTTCCAACCTTGAGACAGGGCAGGTTTCGGTTATCGATGCGGCAATCGCGTTGGAACTGGGGACGGAAGCGGCAAAACGGCTTGTGCCGCAGGCAAAAAATCTGCTCGACATAGGCTGCGGGGCGGGAAACTGGACGCTGAAAATGCTTAGGCATATCCCCGATATGAACTGCACCCTGCTCGATATAAGCGATGCAATGCTCGCCAAAGCGTTCGAGCGGGTGTCGGGCGCGACAAGCGAAAAGGTGAATGTCATTCATAGTGATATTCGAAGCGCCGACCTTGGTGAAAAAAAATTTGATATAATCATTGCCGGCGCCAGCCTCCATCATCTGCGCGAGGACGGCGAATGGGAAGCGGTATTCGAGAAGCTCGGCAAGGCGCTCGTTCCCGGCGGATGCTTTGTCATCTCCGACTTAGTTCTGCAAAACTCACCCGTTTTGACGGAACTTACCTATCAGGGCTGGGCGCGTTACCTTGAAGAAGCCGGCGGCGCCTCATTCCGCGATAAAATCCTTGAGCTCTCAAAGAAGGAAGACACGCCGCGCCCTGTGAACTACCTTGCCATGCTCCTCCAAAAAAACGGCTTTACCAATATCGAGAGCCTCCACAAGAATATGTGCTTCGCCACCCTCTGCGCGGTCAAAGGTTGATGGTAGCCCCGTGAGCCTGTTCCTCCAGATATGGGGAGGCATAGCGTATCTGCTTGCAAAGATACTGCTTTCATACGCCGAAGGTCTAAGCGATGACCGGAAATGGCGAATGGCAGGATGGGCGGCGTATGTAGCGGGGCTGCCCGCATGGATCATACTTTTGGCATCCAAGCAAACATGGATAGCCTGCGCTGTCGAGGCAGGCGGCGCGCCCGCTCTGATACTCGGATTGGTGATAGCATGGAAACGCATCACCCATATCAATAAAACCATTGATTGGTGTATAAAAATATTCACCTACCTGATGATAGTGCTGGGCATATCCTACAGCATCTATGATTTTAAGGGTATTACAACCCTTACGCAGGTTTTAGAAATCGGCGTAACATTCGGCTTCCTGCTGGGCACTTATCTTCTTGCAAAGAAAAAGAGCGCCGGCTGGCTCCTCTTTGCCGAAATGCTAATATGTATGTGCATCATCATGCTAATTCAAGGCAACTTCATTTTAGTGGTTCAGCAAGCGCTCTCTTTAGTCATTGCGATTATCGGGTTTGTCAGATCATGCAAGCGCATAAAAAATATTTCTTAAATTATTGTATTTTCCTTCCCTAATAACTACGGTGATTTTATAACTATCATTGCTATTAGGGGAGGCACAAATGAGCAATTAACAATGAATAATGAGCTGGCAATGCGGGGGCTTGACTTTTCGGGGGTTTGTGTCGATAATGGAGTATCGGCATGCGAAGAACCGTTTAGGACGTTTGCTCTTGGCATATTTGCAGTAGGGGATCTTCGAGCCTTTTTTTTCCTCCATGCGTCAAAAACTAAGAGATATTTGTGCTTCGGATGAGCTTCTGCCAATACTGTAAGCTCCCCGCCTCCAATGTCTTTCTTAAATACTAATATGGTATTTTTTAGATGTTTATCAGGGGACATTGTTATATCGGTGGCTGTATTTATAACATCTACTGCGAATAATAAATCATCTTGTTCAAGATTATGCGACGCTTTTCTCATCGCGTGAAATATGTCTTGATTATCAATGTTTATTCGTTCTACCCTAACCGACAATACTTGTTCTATCCGAATTTGTGCGTAATTGCTTATATCCCCAATTATCACCCGCTTAAATGGAGCCGTTCTGTCCTTCATCGTTGTATCAACGAATGCCTGAAGTTCCTGCTTGTCCATTCTCTTATCGGCTACTTTTGGCTTTGCGCTTTCACTCATCTCTTCATTATCGGATTGCCTTTCCACTGAATACAGCCTCTTCCTTGCATCAGCGGGGCGGAGCGGGGGGGCTTCACTGTCAGCCATAAAACCCAACGCCTAGCCAAATCGTCCGAGAAGCCCTCACCGCTTGGGTTGCGGGGGATTATCCTCAACGTAGCGGGCGGGGCAGGGAAGTTTTAGGGGGGGGCTTTCTCGGGCAGCGCACTTTACCGTTAGGACTTTGCTGTTAGGCAGCGGCGCCCTAACCTACCCGCCCATAATGCATCTCGTGGACATTGACTGTTTTATCGCCTCTGTAAACTTTCCTAATCGCTATACCGGCTTTTACCAGCGAAAAAGAAAAGCAGACAAGCATTACAATAATAAAGGGCTTGGCATTTCTTTTCATTATTTGAGGGAGCTTTATTTGACGGAAAAGACTCAAAAATGAGATTACTCCAAATATGGAAACGGGAAAGAATGTCCGTTCAATAAAAACAGGGCTAAAAATCATTGAATAGGCGCTTGCAATTCCTGTCAGAAGATATAGATATGAGAATAAATGTATCTTTTCTTTCTGATGTATCAACAATTCCATTCCCATAACAATTGAAAGTCCGGTCAGCAGAGCTGCATACTTAAAAAATATGTTTGTTGTGATAACAAATCCATACGCTATTCGATACATAAGTCCATGTTGCATAGTTATATCATAACTATGCAATCTGGCATAATTTCCCGGCGCGACAAGAAGTATCGCAAATCCAATCAGAAATCCAGCCGCACCCAAAATTTCAAATAATGCAGGTTTTTCTTTTTTTATCGCTTTACCAATAAAATATGCCAGTAGGAATACAAATGCGCCGGCGGCGGCATTTTCATAGCTCAAGCCTGCCAGCAAACCCAGAAACGAGTAAAAAAGCGTGCCGAAGACGCCGGGTTTATAATCGGGCTTATCGTTTTTTCTTCGTAACGGCATAAAAAAGAGAAGGATTATCACTACAGGACAGACATTGATACAACTACCGCTTAGCCATAGGAAATTCTCGCCCCATGCCGGAACAAAATACCACACAAAAAGATTAATCGCCCCGTAAAGAAGCACATTAAAATTTTTTAAACGTATATTCCCTGCTATATGAAAATATATCAGTAATATTAAAAGAGTATAAATAAAGGCATTTGCTATATTGAAGTATGATTTCCCGACTAAAAGAAATAGTTGTGCAATGAATACCCCAACTATCCTTCCGCCCGCCATGCCTCCGACTGCGTTGTAATAGTTGTAAATTGACGAAAAAATATCCGATACCGATTGGACTCTTTGAGATGTTCCTGAAATATTTTCCCAATAAAAATCATCAGCTATACGATGCGTAAAAACATTCATAAGGAGGAAAATCAAGAAAGTTCCGACAATAACAACTACGGTGATTTTATAATTATCACTGCTATTATGGGGGGGGGGGGGGTAGAAGAACAATTAACCATGTTTTTGGTCGAAATACGCCGATTTTCGCTTTGCGAGCGGAGTTTTTCAGTATCAGTAAATGAAGAATGGATCGCTTTTTTCATAATCAGCATTGTATCAGACAAAAAAAAATTTGTCAATAGGGCAAATTTCTTTTGGAAGAATTCGAGCGGTAACTGGTCAAAATAACAGGAAACAAGTATAAAAGAAAAGCCCCGCACAGAGGCACGGAGGTCGTAGAGAGATTTTCGTTACTCCGCGTTCTCTGTGCCTCCGTGAGAGAATTGTTTTTTGGGGTCCACCCCATTTTCGGCTCGATTAATTATGAGGCAATGCGGGGGGACAAAGTCCCAAAGGGAATTGCTGAAGGTAGCTTAACACTTTTTACGAAAAGGGTTATGCTTACTGAATATGAAAAAGAATGTATGTATCGCAATGGCTTTTGCCCTTGCACTCCTTCCGCTGTCTCTTTTTGCGCAGACCGGCGGACCGGATATCGGGATGCCCGGCAACCTTGCCGAGGCGGATTTACGGAAACTTATCGACAAACCGGCGGTTTTATCCTCTAAAGTGGATGAATTACCCGACGATGCGAACAAAAAAGCGTGGTTTAGGCTTTTTTGCGACACGCATATCGTTACCGCTGTTCCTATCGGTCGCCTCTATAGCGCCATCAATGATTTTGCCAGCTATCCTAAAAATTTTAGCGGGGTCAAGAGCGTCAAGATTATTCGTACGAACGACGAGGGCAAAGTCGTCGAAGCCTCCGCGGGGCGGCTCAGCGTCAACAGCAGATACGTCTACCTGCAAACCGAGCCGGTCAGCGCTGCCGATGAACATCTGATTGTCAGAATCAGCATCGATGCGGAAGGCGACGGCACGATGGCGAACATGGATACGCGCTATTACCTCAAAACCGTTACCATCGACGGGAAGCCGTTCACTTATCTACGCTGTTATGATATTACCGATTATATGTCGCAGATGTTTGGGCAGTTTACCATGATGAAGAGCAAAAACGAAAGCTCGCATAAAGACGGACTAACAGACTTGATAAAAGCAGCAAGCAAGTAGAGAATAATGAGGTATGAGGGAAAAGGGAAAAGGGACGATGCGTAGCATCGAGAATTTTGAGACACAATTTAGAGCGACTGCCAATGAAGTGTGTCTCCAAATCTGAGTGAGCGCCTCGTGTCGGAAGGCGCGAGATATTCAGATAAGTGAACAGGGAACAGTGCACAGTGATGAGTGAGTGAGTGAGTGAGTGTTGAGTGAGTGAGTGTTGAGTGAGTGATGAGTGATGAGTGTGTGATGAGGAATGAGTGATGAAAAAAGATTTCGAAGTGAAATCTTCCCCTTTTCCCTTTTCCCTCTTCCCTCTTCCCTACCCCCCATCCCCCTCTTCAAATAGGAGTAAAAAAATGATAAAAAGAATTATTTGTATTTTAATGGTGGCGCTCATGTTCAGCGCTTTTGTACTGTCGGTGTTTGCTCAGGAGGCGGATGCGTCCGTTGCTACTGAACTTGCTGACGATTTACGGGAAGAAGTGATTAGTCCGCTTGAAGAGGTAATTACTCCGATCGAAGGTGTTCTCGATGCGGCTGACGATGCCAACGCTGAAGAAGGTTTGAATTTCTTTATCCGGCTGGGGATTGTGCTGGCTATCGTCATTGTCCAGATACTCCTTATACGGTGGACATTCCATCTTGCGACAATTGGGAAGAAGAAGACGCGGGGCTACGGCGCACGGAAATTTAAACCGCTTAAATTTAAATCGCTTGTGCTGTTAGAGGTTCCGCAGATGATAGGCGCGGCGTGTTTTTTAATTGACGTGATAAAAATAATCCTCGCGATTCTTCAACTGATTATCACCATCCCGCTTATTTTTAAATTTTTTGAACCGACACGATATTTAGCCGACACACTTTTCGGGTATATATTAACGCCGCTAAAAAGTTTCGGGCTGGGATTTTTGGCATATATACCAAACCTCTTTGCCATCGCGATAATCCTCATCATATCGCGGTATCTGCTACGGGCACTGAAATACGTTATCATGCAGATTGAAAAGGGAAAGCTCGTCATACACGGGTTTTACCCCGAATGGGCGCGCCCCACATTCAATATAGCGCGGTTTCTTATCATCGCTTTTACCGTCGCGATAATCTATCCTCATCTTCCCAATTCAGATTCCGAAATTTTCAAAGGCATTTCCGTTCTTGTCGGCGTTCTCTTTTCGCTTGGCTCCAGTTCGATAATCGGCAATCTAATTTCAGGATTTGTAATGACGTACATGCGCCCCTTCAGTGTGGGGGACAGAATTAAACTCAATGATGTTACCGGTTTTGTGCTGGAACGCGGAGCGATGGTAACAAGAATCCGCACGCATAAAAACGAAATCGTATCGGTTCCCAACCAGATGGTGATGAACAATGCTATAACCAACTATAGTTCCGCGCCCGACATGGGCTTAGCAGGTCTTATCGTGCATGCGGAAGTTACGATGGGCTATGATGTCCACTGGCAAAAAGTTCACGAGGTGCTCCTCACTGCGGCGGCGAAAAATGAACTGCTTGAAAAAACCCCGCCGCCGTTTATCAACCAACTCAAGCTCGATGATTTTTACTGTTGGTACGAGATTAACGCCTATACAAAAAACATTAATGTTCTGCCGGCGGTATATACCGAATTATATAAGCAAATACAAAATGGATTTGCGGCTGAGGGCATCAGTATGTATGCGCCGCATTTTCGTATTCAACAACAAGTAGACACCATATAGGGCGACGTACTATGCCAAACACCGTTACCGAAAAAATTATGCTGGCGCACGTAGCAGGGGGGGGGGGGCTGCCCCCGCGCGGACAGCCGGTAGCAATCAGCATTGACCAGACGCTCACTCAGGATGCGACCGGCACGATAGCATATCTCCAGTTCGAGACGATGGGCTTAGTGCGCGTGCGGACAAAACTTTCTGTTTCATACATCGACCACAACACTTTGCAGGATGATTATAAAAATCAGGATGATCACCGCTACCTCCAGAGCGTTGCCGCAAAATACGGGATTTGGTTCTCCCGCGCCGGAAACGGCATCTGCCATCAGGTACACCTTGAACGCTTCGGCGAGCCGGGAAAAACATTGCTTGGCTCCGATTCGCACACGCCGACGGGCGGCGCCCTTGGGATGCTCGCCATCGGGGCGGGCGGGCTCGATGTTGCCGTCGCGATGGCAGGCGGCGCGTTCAGCCTCCTCGTGCCAAAAATCTACGGCGTCCGCCTGAGTGGGGAATTGCGGGGCGCAGTTTCCGCAAAAGATCTCATCCTTGAATTGCTGCGGCGCGAAACGGTCAAGGGCGGAGTTGGCGCAGTCTATGAATATTTTGGACCGGGCGTCGCAACGCTCTCCGTGCCCCAGCGGGCGACAATCGCAAACATGGGGGCGGAACTGGGGGCAAGCTCCTCGGTCTTTCCCTCCGACGAGCGGACGAAGGCATTTCTGGAAAGCAGGGGACGCGGCGGACTTTGGCTGGAATTGAAAGCCGACGAAGGCGCCGTCTACGACAGGATTATCGACATCGACCTCTCTGCGCTCACACCGCTTGCCGCCTGCCCCCACTCGCCTGATAATGTCAAAGCGGTTTCTGAATTAGCGGGGCTTCCCGTTGATCAGGTGGCTATCGGCTCCTGCACGAACTCCTCGCTCGATGATCTGGCGGCGGTAGCCGAAATCGTGCGCGGGAAAACCGTCCATCCGCGCGTGTCGGCGGGGATAGCCTGCGGGAGCCGGACGACGCTCCTCGCCGCCAGCAAAGCAGGTATCCTCTCGGAGCTGATTCGGGCGGGCTTTCGCATCCTCGAAAGCGCCTGCGGTCCCTGCATCGGCATGGGCTTTGCCCCGAAATCAGGCGCGGTGAGCCTTCGCACCTTCAACCGCAACTTCAAGGGGCGCAGCGGCGCCGCCGATGCAGGCGTCTACCTCGTTTCGCCTGAAACGGCGGCGGCAGCAGCAATCGCGGGCGTAATCCATGATACCGCCACGCTGGAGCTTGAACGCCCCTACACGCTCCCCTTTGTCGAATCGAGCGTCCAATTCGCCGACGATATGCTGATTCCGCCGCTCCCCCTCGATAGGGCGCGCCACGTGGCAATCGAGCGCGGACCGAACATCAAGCCATGCCCTGTCCCCCAACCCGTGAGCGACAGCGCCAGCCTCGCCGTGCTCTTCAAGGGCGCTGACAATATCACCACCGATGACATTATGCCCGCGGGGGCGAAGGTGCTGCCCTTCCGCTCGAACATTCCCGAAATAGCGAAGTTTGTGTTTGCGCCGCTCTGTCCCGGCTTCTCCCAAAAGGCGCAGGAGGCGGGCGGCGGCGTGATTGTCGGCGGCAGCAACTACGGGCAGGGCTCGTCGCGTGAACACGCGGCGCTCGCCCCGATGTATCTGGGGGTGAAGGCGGTGCTCGCGAAATCGTTTGCCCGCATTCACCAGGCGAATCTTATCAACTACGGGATACTCCCCCTCACCTTCACCCACCCCGAAGATTATCAGGCGCTCCAGCAGGATGAGATGATTGAGTTCAGCGGCATCCATCAGCTGCTCGATGGTCTAACGGGCAGTGGTATATTCGAAATCACCAACAAGACAAACGGGAAAAAAATCAAGCTGAAGCTCGAAGCCGACGGGCGCGACAGAAAAATCCTCCGCGCTGGCGGCATGATCCCTTGGCTACGCAGGGAAGAAGGGGTATAGGGTATAGGGTTTGGGGTTTTGGGGAAGATTGGACTTCGGAGTATTAATTTGTTTCATGTAATATTCTGATATTTCAAATGGAAACCCCGACCCCCGACCTCAAACCCCTTCTTCCGTTTAGAAGCCGGAGAAAAAATTATTGCGCGTGATGTTCTGGAACGCTGAGCTTTGCGCTTTCGAGCCGGTTTTTTCGAGATCGATTGACGAGACGATAACATTAAATTGATGTTGGAAATCAGTTTTGTTGATTGTTACTAGAACAAAAAGTTTATAAGTATCGGAAAGAACGGCGTCGCTTTCGGTGCCGCCAATTTCACCCTCAATGGTATGTAAGGAATGGACACCTGTCCAGGCAATAAAAGCCCAGCAGCTTCCGTCCGCATGAGCGTCAGTCCAGTCGGCGCTGATACTGCGCTTCATCAATGTTTCAAAAGCGTTGCCGTATACGACATCAGGCGATCGAGTTAAACCTTGCACAAAGCGTGTGTATATACGCTGAAATGCAGATGGCGCGAAATCGCGTTCAATTTTAAACACCTCCGCACGGCGCAGTAGCATATCAAGTGAATTGTTTGACCATTCCAAAATAAAACAATACTGATTCGTATACGCGTTAAGATTTTCAAGTTCCGCAATGCCGCCGGAAAGATATGCGGCTAGCCATACCGGTAGCGGCGCCCCCTTCGATTTATTTTGATAATCTTTTACCTCGAACGGAATTCCTTCATCCAGAGTTTTGTATGGGGCAAACGGCACGGTAGCAAGTGCGCCATACCTATTAGCAGCCCGACCTGTTCCACAAGAGAAAAAACACAAGGCAAGCATAAACAATACAAGCGGCAAAAAGAGTTTTAGCATATATTACAGTTCATAACCACGTTCAATCCAATAATGCCAATCTTCAATAGCTTCGATCGTTGTGTTTACCGGCAAAATTTGTTCTAACGGCACGGCTAATTGTTTTTTTTGCCATTGGACAATTACCGATATGCCGTGACGGCATAAATCGAAATCAGCCAATTCTATAACGGTTACGTTTTCATTGAGCTCTAATGGCGATGTTGCGATTTTTTTCGTGCATTTTGCATCAAATGGGAATTGTAAACAATCTTCTATGTAGTAATACCATCCCATTGCCTGCTCATCCTCGTCATGCGCATCTACTATAATTTCATACATGATTCTTTCTTCGCGCTTGTCATCTTTTTTTACTTTACCAGTTAATCCTGCCATATTTACCTCCAATTTTCATTGCACCTTAGGTGCTTTCTACCCTCGCCTTCAGTATGAAAAGGGCGTCCTCCATAGCCATCTATCTAATAGTATGTTTAGATTTTCATCGAGTCAATATCATGGCACTCTACCTTAACTGCGTCAACGTCCTACCGGATGCCGTTGTCGGGCGGGGTTTTCAACCCTCGTGTTCCGATAAATACGCCATAAAATCCTCCTTGTTGTCATAATATTTTAAGGAACTTTAGCTTATATAATTACAGCGTTTAAGAGTCGTACGAAGCGCAATGTTCCTCATTTTTTAATGCTTAAGTCCACCCTCCGGTCTGCCGATAATGGATATATGAAGTGTATCTTTCCCGCAGTGGCGCGTTTTTCGTGCATGCATCGGCGCACGATGTTCTGCGTTCTGTTGCTATTCGTCAGCGTTTTTCTGTCTGCGGAGAATGTGTATCATACGGTGAGGAAAGGCGATACCGTCTATTCGCTGGCACGGCAGTATAATGTAAAAGAAGCGGACATTCTCGCTATCAATGGAATTGCCGATGTTCGGAAAATCTATGTGGGGCAAAAACTCCGCATCCCCTCTTTGGCAGCCGCAGCTTCTCCCGTCGGGCGCGTCGCCCTTGAATATCGCGCCGTGCAAGGCGATACCCTTTATGGAATCGCCCGAAAATACGGCATCAGTTTTCAGGAGCTGGCGGCGGCAAATAATTTCCCCGCAAATTATATCTTAAAAGTGGGAAATACGATTAAAGTGCCGTTTCAGGCAGCCAGCAATCAAGCTGTGCCGCAAGAGCCGCAATATGCCGAACCTGCCCGTCAGCCGGCGAAAAACGCAGACTTTCAGCCTACAAGCCCGCCAACGAAAGCGCCCACACAAAACGCAAAGCCCGCACCATCTGGGGCGCCTGCTAAAACGGGGAAGCCTCTTGGCTCCCTTGAGTGGCCCGTAGTTCCCAAATCATCCGCCTATATGAAGGGAAAACTCAGCGGCGTTGTGCTGACAGGCGAAAAAACCGAGCCGGTGCGGAGCCTTACCGCCGGCATCGTCATTTCCGCCGGACCCTACCGCGGTTTCGGACGTGTGGTGATTATAAAAAGTGAGGGCGGCTTCGACTATGTATACGGCGGCTGCGAAAGCCTTAGCGTAAAAAAATGGGACCGCGTTGTCCCCGGAAGCGAAGTCGGCAAGCTCGGTGTTGATACGCTTAGCGCGAAGCCTCAGCTTTTTTTTATGATCTACCACAACGGCAAACCCATTGACCCCGCAAAAACCCCACATGTGTAAAGCGTCTCTAAATCACCCATTCCCATCACCTAAAGAGAACGAATCGCCCTTCGCTTACCAAGGGCACGGCTGAAACCGCCTCTGGCGGATTAAAAATATGAATAGCTAACGCCGGCTGGGCTGACAAATACACGGACAAAATTCTGATGCGAACGAAAATCTTCGAGCGTGATGTACTGTTTGTTTTGTATCTCTTTAATCACCCGCTGATGCAAGTGCCCCGCAAAGTATGCTTTTGCCGGCGATGAATCGATAAGCGAGACAATTCGTGCCCGTTCATGGAGGGGAATTGATTTCTTATTGGCAAAGGGGTTTTCGTTTACAAAGAGAGTGCCGTGCGCAAAGATAAAGGTATTCGGTTGTGCCCGCTTGAGTTGGGCATCCAACCAATCAAGTTGATTACTCCCAAAGTAAGCGTTAGCCGTATCAAGCACGAGGAGTGTGGCGCCGCCCGCATCGTCAGAGCGTGTGTCGATACGGTATCGGGTCGAACCTACCAGCTCTTTCCACACGCTCCAATTACCGAAAAATATATCGTGATTGCCGATAACCATATAGCAGGGCATCGATTCCGCAACGGCAGCTCCGGCGCTATCCACCCGATGCCATGTTTCCGTTGCTTGTATAAAAAGCGCTATTTCGTTACGAGTCCCGCTTTGCGTAAGATCGCCCCCCGCTACCACAAATCTATCGCTTGCGATAAATCTTTTTTTGAGGTTTTTGAGATTTTCAAACCCGCTTGAATCATCCTCCGCCACATGCACGTCGGTAATGAATAGAAAGCTATATGAAGCGCTGCCTATATCGAGCGTTCTCCAGCCATGCCCGTCAAGGTAGGGGAAGCTATCCGCCTGCGTTAATCTTTCATCGAGTTCCTCGGAATAGAAGAGCCCCGCATAATCAATTTCGCATGAGGCAAAGAGGGCGCCGCAGAGCATCAAGAATATAAGAGCGTATATCTTCTTTACCATGCCAGCGTAAGGGCGCTCCGTGCCTTAAATCCGTAAAAAGTTACCGTCCAGCCATCAATCCCTGACTGATAGAGATAGAGGGCATTATCAAGAGAAAGCTGCTTACTCAAACGGTAATTACAGAAAATCTTAAGATAAAAATCCCAAAGCCCGCCCGGGAAATATTCATCGAAGTTGGCAATATTGATACCCGCCGTCCACTTTTCGGTAGTAAAGGGCGTTATCACGAGTGAAAGCGCCGCCTGCCCTTCAAGTATCGCCGCCTCACCTAAAAAGCTGGTCCATCTCCAATGGGGACCGAGTGAAACTTCAACATATTTACTGTTAAACGATATAGACGGTATCAACGAATGAGAGCGCATCCGGTATTCGGGAATAGCATCATAGATGTAAAGAAGCCTGATATTAAAATTTCTTAAAAAAGTAAAAAAAGAGACGGGGACTTTGGACAGTGAAAGCTCCGCACCGAGAAATGAAACGGACTCATCAAAATAATGGTTGCCATTAAAGAGGAAGCCCGCATCAACGGTATAGATATTATTTGCTTGAACGCTTCCGTAACTGAACATCTCGAAATGATTTCTCGTCGTCCTGTTATACTTCCAGTCAAAACCGAATGCGCCTTCAATCCTCGAAAGTGTGAGTTCCTCGCCGACACCCGTTTGCAAAAAGAAAAGAGAAAACAGCGCAAAAAACAATACCCTTATACTCATCTTTTTATGGTATATACTTTTATACTCCTTGTCAATTATACCCGTGCGTTATGGGTCTTTGCTGTAAGAGGCGCCTCGTGTCGGATTAGTCCACGAGGATAGGATAGCTTATTCGCAGTGGGGTTTAATACCCCGCAGCGTGCTGCGGGGATTTTTTATTTTATCAAGCGTGAGCAATAAGATCATTCCTCCATGTTGTATTCTCTGAGCTTGTGGTATAATGTTTTTCTTCCTATGCCGAGGACCTTTGCCGCCTCGCTCTTGTTTCCTTCCTGAACACTCATCGTCTCGCGGATGATAATCTCCTCCGCTTGTGCCAGACTAAGCCCCTGAGGAATGCGAATCCAGCCTTTGTCGGTAATCGATTGAATATTGGGCGGCAGATCATCTTCGCTTATTTCGCGCCCCTTTGCCATGACAACAGTACTCTCCATGCAGTTCCTTAGCTCACGCACATTGCCTGGCCAGTCATAGTTCTCGAGGCGGGCGCGCGCCTTCGCATCTATGCTGTAAACCTCTTTGTCATTTTCGGTAGCAAATGTTTTTAGAAATGAGTTTATCAATAGATAGAGATCGTCTTTTCTATCACGAAGCGGCGGGACAAATATTGAAACGACATTCAAACGATAATAGAGGTCTTCCCTAAAATTCCCTTTTTTAATTTCTGCAAGCAGATCCTTGTTTGTCGCCGCAATTATCCTTATATCAACCTCTATCGTCTCTTCACCACCAACACGCTCGAACTTCCGTTCCTGTAATACACGCAAAAGTTTGATCTGAGTATTCTGATCAATTTCACCAATTTCATCTAAAAATAAAGTGCCCTCGTTGGCAAGCTCGAATTTACCGCGCCGCCGCGCCGCCGCGCCGGTAAACGCCCCTTTCTCGTGCCCGAATAGCTCACTCTCTAAAAGACTTTCGGCAAGCGCGGCGCAGTGTACTTTTATAAACGGTTTGCCTTTGCGCGGGGAAAGTTTCTGAATCGCATCAGCAACCAGTTCCTTGCCAACGCCGGATTCGCCGGTAATTAAAATCGATGCTCTCGTCGGCGCCGCCCTGCTGATAAGATCCATCACATGGTTCATCGCCGCACTGTTGCCAATCATCACCCGCGATTGTTTGTGCAGCTCAAGCTCTTCCTCTAACTGTTTGCTCTTTAAGCGGCGCTCCCGATTCCCCAACGCGCGTTTTACAATGAGGGTAAGCCGGTCTAAATCCTGAATTGGTTTGGTAAGAAAATCCCAAGCGCCGTCTTTCATCGCCTGCACCGCTTCCTTTACCGTGCCGTGTCCGGTAAGCACAATAACGGGAACTCCCGGTGATTCTGATTTTATTTTTTTAAGAAGTTCTTCACCCGTCATCCCTGGCATGCGAAGATCGGTGATAACAAGATCAATATCCCCCTTCTGAAACCTATTGTGAGCCGCTATGCCATCGGGCATACTTTCTACATCATAGCCTTCCATCTTGAAGAATTCGGCAAGCCCGTCCCGAATGTTTTTTTCATCATCAACAACCATTATTCTAAATTTCATAAGAATCCCCCGCATAGTTTAATAAACGCAGCTTCGGCTGAGGTAGGGGAAGCATAACACTAAAAGTAGTCCCCACCCCCTCTTTGGAATCAACCCGTATCTCGCCTTTATGTTCCTTGATAATTTTATAAACCAAAGTAAGACCAAGCCCCGTCCCCATCTTCTTCGTGGTAAAATACGGCTCGAAAATTTTCGCCTTATTTTCACCGCTAATGCCAGACCCAGTGTCGCCAATGCTGATGGTTATCTGTGTGTCATCCGATTCGCTCTTGATAGTAAGCACTTTATCTGTCTTGTTTTGCATCGCATCAAGTGAGTTCTTTATTAGATTCAATAATGCCTGCTTCATATACCTTTCGTCAAATTCAATCCACGGGAGATTTTTTTGCAATTCAGCGACACACGTTATACGGGCATCCTCTGCTTCATATTTTATGAACGCAATTATCTCTTTTAATAGTTTATTGATATTAGATTTTATCAGCATTAAATTCATAGGTCGAACCGCAAATAGAAAATCAACTACTATATGGTTTAACCTGCCTATCTCTTCATTTAGAATCGAAAGATGGTTCCCCATGCTTTCAAAAGGCATAACAGTATCGGTGTCTTCTTTTTTGCATGTTTCCCGACTGTAGCTCAGCATTTTTTGTAACAACTGAACATGTATCGATAATGAGGCAAGTGGATTCTTTATTTCATGCGCTACCCCCGCCGCTAATGTTGTAAGACTGGCTAAGCTTTCTATGCGGCGGAGTTCCGCCTCCCGTATTTTTTTTTCTGTCACATCCTCAATAATAATTAAAGAGCCCGTGATGTGATGCTCCTTGACCAATGGAAGTACATGAAAGTTTAATAAACGACGCGGAGAATTCGACCCCTCAAACACAAAACATTGTTCATCCCCGCTATTGCCAGAGCTTAAAGTGTCATGAAGAAATTCCGAGATGGTGCTGTCTTTGATTATATCCCACACGGGTTCAGTATACTCATCATGGTGCTTTATTAATAAAAGCCGTTGCGCCGATTTATTCGTCAAAACAAGCTTCTGCCGCTCATCGCATACTAGTATCCCACGCGAAAGTGAGTTAAACGCCGTCTCGTACCGCTCTATGTCGTCAAGAGTTCGCGAAAATACCTGCCGCGCCTGTTCCCTCGTTAGTTTATCAAACTTCCTAAAACTACTCAACAAAAAACTATTCAATTTTTTTATTGCGCATAATTAATAGCTATGCGTCCACACTCCTATCTTTTTTTTGCTGTTCGGTTTTTCTTCCGCCTATCAACACTGATTGTTATGCCATAATCTGTGTTCATCTGTGTAATCTGTGGACAAATTCTTCTATTCAACAGTGCCCTATCCTTACACTCCAGCCTTTGCAAAACAATCTATCAATCGCTGCGCAAGGCGTTCCAGCGCAAGCTCTATGCTCTGATTATAAATTTCCACCGCAAGACGGCTCTCTTCTATTGCCTCTTTCAGCGCATTCCGGTATGCTATAGCGCCCCCCCCCTGCTCACACTCCGAAAGACTCTGCGAAAGGGCGGAGCAGATTTTTTCAAGAAATACCCCATACATGCTGCGCACTTCAAATTTCCCCGCAGCGGCGCGGACGGCAGCGACAAGCGTTTTTATATCCGTTGCCGGCGCGCCAAATCCGCCACTCTTCGCACTGGACGATGCATGCGTCCCAATCGCAATCAAGATTTCTTGCCCCCCCTGCTCCTCGTCCCCCACGTTACCACTCATGTTTTCTTTTCGCATCACCCTAATTGCGCTGACGGCAATTGATGCTAAAAAATAAGCGGCGGCAGGGGAGAGAGCTTCACTGGGCACAGGAAGATATTGGTCTAAGTAGCGCGCGATAATATTTTCTTGTGTCCCCCCCCCCCCGCTTTGAGTGAGGCGCCATCGCGGAATACACGGTTAACGACATCCACTTCGGTTTCCGCGCTCCGCTTTGTAAACGCGTAATTGCGGAGGCGGGAAAGTATCGTCGGCAAAAGCGAGTCCGGTTTTGCCGAGGTAAGAATAATCGATGCCTTCTCAGGCGGCTCTTCCAGAATCTTTAAGAGTGAGTTTCGCGCCGAGTCGTTCATCTTATCGGCATTTTCGATGATTACCACCTTCCGCCTGCCGCCGGGGGTAAGCCTGAGCCAGTATGAAGCATTGCGTATATGCGATACGGGTATCGCATCGGAGGAGCAATCGAGTTCAAGCTTGCGGGCATTGTCGGCTATCGAGTTCAACAGCTTTTCCTGTTTTTTCGCATCGCTCTTCTTCCACTGCGAAAACTCATCCATATCGTCCTCAAGGTCTTCCAGTGTTTTGTTGAATTTTGTACTCTTACTCTCGCCTTCCCACAAGACAGGGGAAAACCGCATGAGGAGTTTCTGTACCGCCCTTTGCAAAAATATTTTTCGTAAGGCGTTATCAGGCTCACGGAGAAAGAGCGTCTTGCCGGCATTTATTTCCGCCTGAAATGAACGCGGACCCATACAGAGCATGTCAGGATGTGCGAGGCGGCGATGGGATTCGCAGGATGAACATTTACAATCCCAGAGTGCGGTCTTGCGTTCATCAATTGCGTCCGCCGCCTGACAGGATAAAACCCGCGCAAGTTCGAGCGCACTGCTCCCCTTGGCGCCGGCGGGGCTGCCGGAAAATAAGAGTGAGGGGGGAAGCGTGTTTGCTACCAAGTCGTTTTTAATTGTTTCAATTATGGGCTGCCCAATAATATTTTCAAACATTCACGCCCCCAGCCAACGGTACGATGCGATCGATTTTTGTCTCTTTTTCGATTTTTTCTATGTGAGGCATCAATAGACGATTTACCGAGCTTTCCCGTAGCAGCGCATCCGTATCGGTAAGCGGCTGCACCCTGATGATAAAAAGAATAAAACCGACAACGGCGATTCCCTTGATGATGCCAAACATAACGCCTAAAATTCTATCGAGCGCCGACAGATGCAGACGCTCGACAATCTCCCGCAGCATGGTGCCGAAAATTTTTATCACGATGAATGCAATCCAAAACAGGGCGAGAAACGCAAGCACTTCGGGGATATATTCAACATCGCTCAATATCTTTGTGCGCAGATATGCCCCCCCCTCGGGATAGAACGACACGGCAAACAAAAGCCCGATAACGAGCCATGCAACGCCGGTAATTTGCACGACAAACCCGCGAAACGCCGCATGGATAGCAGTAATCAAAAAAACAAATATAAGAACATAGTCAAGTATCGAAAGCCCCATAGTGATGATTTTAGCATGCACAGCAAAAATATTCTACAGTAGCCCCCGCACTTGCACTAGCCCCGCGCCGACACAGGTGGTTCCTGCTTTACCTTCGCTAAGCGAAAGCCGTTGTTGGCTAAGTTGCGCGAATCAGCTTAGCTGCAAATCGCGTGGGCGGACGAGACGGGGAAGCCGGCAACGGCTTACCGGCGCACCCACGCTTGAGGCAATGGCGGGGCAATTGAACGCATTACGCTGCCCATTATGAGGCGCCCCTCTTGACAAATTTTTTGCATCCGCTTACAATGTTGATTATGAAGTTTTGGCATCCCAAAATGAGCCGATATCTGGTCAAAAACGCTGAATTTTTCACGCTTTTAGCTGCACTCCCGCCGCTTTTTCAAGCAAAAATTCGCTCTCCAAGTGAAAACCACTTGTTTTCTGACAAAATTGACTGCTGTACGCCGCTCTTCAAGCAAAAACCAGCGGCTTTCGCCCCAAAATATTGTTCATTGCTCATTCTTAATTGCTCATTTGTGGGGGGGGGGGGGGGGGGGGGGGGGGGGGGGGGGGGGGGGGGGGGGGGGGCGGGGGGGGGGGAGTGGGGGATGGGGGGGGGCGGTGTCT
>JAITNZ010000101.1 GCA_031290205.1 Spirochaetaceae bacterium | reverse complement strand
CCCCCCCTACCCGCCGCCAATTTGCCTCTGGGGGGGGGGGGGCGCTTGGGGGGGGGGGGGGGGGGGGGTCGGGGGTATGGGGAGTAGGTGATGGATGATGGATGATAGATTTTACTTCGGAGTAAGGTAATATTACATGAAATACGCTGATACTCCGAAGTAAAGTCTTACCCATACCCCATACCCCATACCCCATCCCCCTCTTCACGCGCATAGTTTCTTTGCTTCGTTGAACTCGGCTTCGATTTCGCTTGACGGTTTCGCGGTGGCGAGGCTTACCAGCACGATGACCGCGCTGGATATGACGAAGGCTGGCAGCAATTCATACACATTGAGGACGGGCGACAGATGACTGATGACGTTCTTCCACAACACGACGATGATGCCGCCGGAGAGCATCCCCGCGGCGGCGCCGGCGAGCGTTGTCCGCTTCCAAAACAGACTGAAGAGGATCAGCGGTCCGAAACAGGCGCCGAGCCCCGCCCACGCGTAGGATACGATTCTGAAAATCGAATCGCTGCCGCTGAGGGCGACAAAGAGCCCGAAGAGCGTTACGACGAGCATCGTGACGCGGGCAATCCAGAGGACGGATTTTTCGCTTATATTTTTCTTGATTGAGTTTTTCAAGAGGTCGTTTGCCACGGAAGAGGCGGTTATCAGCATGTATGAGTCCGCCGAGCTCATCGACGCGCCGAGGATGCCGGAGAGGACGAGCCCCGCGAGGATGGGCGGGAAAAAGCGCCGCGCCATGTCGAGGAATATCAGCTCGGAGGCGCCGCCGTCAGTGTAAAGCGCCGGGCTCCACGCCCTGCCGATGATGCCGATAGCCACTGCCGCAAAAAGCGAAATGCAGCACCACGAAACGGCGATAACCCGCGCCTTGGGAAGCCGTTCGGGGCTCTTGATTGCCATAAAACGAAGGAGCACCTGCGGCATCCCGAAATAGCCAAGCCCCCAGGCAAGCGTCGAAATGATGCTGAGGCGGGGGTAGTCCGCGCCGGGTCCGAAGCTCTGCGCCGTGCCTGCTTGGGGCGCCGCCGTGCCGAATATATCGAGGAAGCGGGGGAAACTCGACAGCTTGTCGCGGACGGCGCCGAAGCCGCCGGCGGCAGTAATCCCGCATACGAAGACCAGCACGATGGCGGCGATCATCAACAGCCCCTGCACGAGGTCGGTAAAACTTTCGCCGAGAAAGCCGCCGAGCAGGGTGTAGAGGAAGACAAGCGCGGCGCCCCCGATGACAATCTGCGTATAGTATTCGGGCACGCCGAACAGCGAATTGAAGAGCTTTCCAAAAGTAACAAACTGCGCTCCCACGTATATAGAAAAGAACAGGATAATCATTATTGATGAAATGACGAGGAGGATGTGTTTTTTATCGTGAAAGCGGTTGCTGAAAAAGCTCGGCAGGGTGAAGGAGTTGTGCGCCAGCTCGGTGTAGACGCGCAGGCGGCGTGCCACGATTTTCCAGTTGATGTAGGTGCCCGCGGCAAGCCCGATTGCCGTCCAGAACGCCTCGCTAAGCCCCATCCAGTAGGCGAGCCCCGGCAGCCCCATGAGGAGCCAGCCTGACATATCCGACGCCTCCGCGCTGAGCGCCGACACCCAGGGACCAAGCCCCCGTTTTCCCAGAAAAAAGCTTTCCGGGCTTGCATTACTGCGCCGGACGAACATCAGCGCGACGCCGATGATAAAAATAAAATATATTCCCATTCCAATTAGGATCATTACACTTTCGGTCAATTAATATGCCTCCGCATTTTTTTTTCTCAGTGTATCAGAATTTTTTTAATTATAATAGTGCCACGAACGGCACGAACGAATGAGCGCACAATGCTTGCGATTTCTGCCCCAAAGCCGCTTTCATGTCTTTACAAAACCTGAATTTTTCTTTAGACTGGTATTTATGAGTGTCCAAGCTGCATTATTTAGCATGGATTCGTGTGTCTTGACCAGCCAAAAACAGACTAACATACAGTCCGCGCCAGCTCGTTATGAGTTATTTGATGCCTTATATGAAAACAAGGATTATCTTACCAAACAAATTATTACCTATATTGGTAATAAGCGTTCTCTTTTACAATTTATTACACAGGGAATAAAAATAGTTCAGGAGCGTTTGGGGAAAAAAAAGTTGGGTATGTTCGATGTTTTTAGTGGTTCTGGTATTGTTGCGAGGCTTTTTAAACAATATTCCAGCCTTTTACTGGTCAATGATTTAGAAAATTATTCCAAAATCACCAATGAGTGTTATCTTTCAAACAAGAGCGAATTAAATATTCCTTTTCTTAAAAGCATTCACCATGACCTTCTTGCCGAAATTGAAAATAAATCTTTATTGTCCATGATTATTGCAAATATGTATGCGCCAAAGGATGATAATAATATAAAAGCAGGCGAACGAGTTTTTTATACGCGTAGAAACGCGCAATATATCGATACAATGCGCCATTTAATAGAGCGCATAGACGCCAACTACCAAAAGTATTTTTTGGCTCCACTTATTTCAGAGGCTAGTATTCATTCAAATACTTCCGGCGTATTTAAGGGGTTTTATAAAAATCACGAAACAGGAATTGGGCAATTCGGAGGAGAACGTAAAGATGCACTCTTGCGCATAAAAGGAGACATCGTTTTACCATTTCCTGTGTTCAGTAATTTTGATTCTGAATATACCGTTTTTTCAGGCGATGCAAATGTTGTAATAAATACCGCCCCCGAAGTAGATTTAGCGTATTTGGACCCGCCGTATAATCAGCATCCCTATGGTTCAAATTACTTTATGCTCAATCTGATATTAGAAAATACCTGCCCGGAAAATAGCAGTATGGTGTCTGGTATACCCGAAAATTGGAACCGTTCCGCGTATAATAAAAAGCAATTTGCGTCTAAGGCATTAACAGATTTGGTTGCAAATATAAAATCAAAATTTGTTCTCATTTCATTTAACTCAGAAGGCTTTATTTCGCTTGATGAAATGAAGGATATGTTATACAAAATAGGAAAACTAGAAATACTTGAAGTAACATATAACACCTTTCGCGGGTGCAGGAATTTAGCCAACCGTAATATTCATGTTAAAGAATATCTGTACCTGCTGGAGAAATAAGCCCCCCGCCCTGAAGCGCGGGGGATCTTGCAAGCGTTGCGACGCCCTAATGCGCCCCCACTGTTATCATGAAGCGGGTGCCTGTGCTGTCTGAGTCGGCGTTTATCGTCCAGCCGTGGGAGTCTATCACCCATTTGACAACGGAAAGCCCGATGCCCATGCCCTGTTCGCGCCGCGAGGCGCTGCCCCGGTAAAAGGTTTCAAATATGTGAGGAAGCTCCTCCGCCGCGATGCCCGGTCCATTATCACTTATCGTAATACGAATGCCGTTCTCATCCTGTATGGCATCAAGACTGATAGACGAACCTTCCGGCGTGTGGCGGATGGCATTCCCTACAAGATTTTCCAACGCCCGCACGACCAAGTCCTCGTCAAGCGGCACAACGGTATCTTCGCTTATCTCGATAGTCGATGTCATCCGGTGACGCAGCGTTTCGGCGTCAAGGATAAAACGCCGCGCGCTCTTTTTAAGAAAGTCGGCAATGGCAACGTTTGATAAGCAGCTCTGCCATTCGCCGGTGTCCATTTTTACAAACTCTATCAGGTGGTTTATCATCTGCTCAAGCTGGCTCGCTTTTGCAAGAATGATGCCCGCCGCGTTTTTTTGCGACGCAGCATCAACGGCAAGCCCGTCGTCAATCAGCTCGGCATAGCTCTGCATGATGGCAAGCGGCGTCTTGAGGTCGTGACTTATCCCCATGATAAAACGAGCGCGCCGCCGCCCATCCTCCTTAAGCGCATCCCGCATCCGGTTGAGCGACGCGGTGAGCGAAGTAATCTCGTTGCTCCCCCGCACGTCAACGGCAAGGTCAAGCTCCCCCGCCGCAATACGCCGCGTCGCCTTCTCCAATACCGTTACCGATTTCGTTATAGACCGCGCAATAAAAAAACACATAAGCGCCGCAAAAAGCGCAATAAGCACCACAAGCCCAATAATTAAGCGCCACAGGCGGTTTCTGCCCTCGCCTTCATTGTGAGGAGGCCGCCACAGGCGGTTTCCAGCCTCGCCTTCACTTTGAGAAGGGCGATTCCAGAAAGAAGGCGGTCCGGTGCCTGAGGCACTTTCTGCCTCGCTTTCACTCTGAGGAGGGCGATTCCAAATAGGCGGCGGCGGGCTTGGAGGCGCCTGAGGCACTTCTGCCTCGCCCTCACGGTGAGGAGGGCGATTCCAAATAGGCGGCGGGGCGCCTGGTCCCGGCTCTCTGAAATCAGACCGCCGCTCCCGCCGCTCATCAAATGCCCATTCAAACGGCGGCGGCAAGACACCCTGCCCCCCCTTCCGCATCTCTATCACGAGATGCTGAATGAGCAGCGCCATGAGCGGCACAACGACGATGCCTAATATCAATAAATAAAATTGCGTTTTAATTTTCATGCTGATTTTCCCCCTTCCGCGTTAAAACGGTAGCCCATGCCGTGAATCGTTTCGATATATACAGGGTTCCCCGGATCGTCTTCGATTTTGCGGCGGAGGTGCTGAACGTAAACGGCAATCGCCGTCAAATCGCCGTAATTGTGCTTCCAGACGCTCTTGAAGATCGTTTCGGGATTGAGCGTTTTCCCCGCGTTTTCGATTAAACAGGCAAGGCAGCCGAATTCTTTTGCTGATAAGGGGATGCGTCTTACAGCGCCCGCGTCCTCCCGCTTGAGGATGCAGGCGTCCATATCGAGGGTGAAGGGTCCAAACTTAAAAAGATTCCCCGCCGTCTTTTCCTCAAGGTTGCGGACACGGCGAAAGAGGGAACGCACCCGCGCGACGAGTACTTTGGACGAAAATGGTTTGGTAACAAACTCATCCGCGCCGATGCCGAGCCCGGCGACGAGGTCTTCGTCGCTGTCCCGCGCCGAGACGATGATTACCGGCGTGTCCTTCGTCTTTCTGAATTGCTGCAAAAACTCAAAGCCGTCCATACCCGGCAGATTGATGTCCAGAATGAGCATCTCAGGCTCCCACGCGCCGAGTACCACCAAGGCGTCTTCGGCACTTGCGGCAATACGGGTTTCAAACCCGTCTTTGCCTAGATAGAGCGAAATCACATCAGCAAGCTCTCGCGTGTCTTCGATAATCAGTATCTTTCCCTGCATATTCTCATCATATATCCATTGCTCTTGACGGGCAAGTAAAACAGGCATAAATAAAGAATTTTTATTTTTTTTTATACGTTGTCCATGGCTCGGCGCCCATTGCACCGCCATTCCAGGTCGAGCGCATTAAGAATTTGTCCACAGATGGCCACAGGGGGAAGGCTTTCTCGGTCGGCGGCACAAGCGCTTACGCGCCAGTGCTTGCCGCCATGCTCCTAACCACGCACTTTGCCGTCGGCGCCCTTGCTCGTTGCGAGCCTCCGTATCTGTGTTAAACAGTAAGGTGCGCGGTAACGAGCATGACAGGAGCGCGTACGCGATA
>JAITNZ010000113.1 GCA_031290205.1 Spirochaetaceae bacterium | reverse complement strand
CCTCCGCCCCGCGCCGCCCCCCCGCCCCCGCCGCGCCCCGCCCCCCCCGGCCGGCACTCCCCCGCACGGCGCGCTGATACCGCTTTCTGAACAGTGGCTTTTGCTGGCGCTACGCCGTGCTAGATTAACTGCGTGAACGCCCTCAACGTTTCGGGCGCAGTTACTGGGCGTGGGGGAGACTTCCCCCTTCTTTACTGGATTATTACCATAGCGTCTCCGGATTCCCATTCCTTTTCTTCATGTCCAGAGGTAGATGCGTCTGAGGTATTTGCAGATAAAATAGGCGCCGACGGCGAGGGAGACTGCGCCGACGGCGGCTAACAGGTAGATGTCGGCTTCGAGGAGGATGTTTCTGCCGAGGAAGGCGAGCAATGCGCCTATGCCGACAAAATAATACTCTTTTGCGCCCTTCCGCCATGCGCCGTAAAAAAAGCTTAGCGTGGTAAGGAGTGCGACAAGGTAGCCCATCGCTCGAAAAGCTATTGGATAGCCGTTTGCCAGAAAGAGGGAAGTATCGTAGGTAAAAGTATTTATCGGCACGCAGCTCGACAGGAACAGCGTGATGATAACCAGCGGGAATATGATGTGCTCTTCTTTTTCGATAGTTAATCCTGCCGCGAATAAACTTGCCGCAAAGAGCGAAAACATACCGAAAAACCGAAAGAAAACCAGCGCCCGCGCGCTAAACCCCAGTAGGAGTCCGGGCAGATTGAATTTGAGATAGAGCGGAATGCCGAGCCTCATCACTTCGAAAATGAACGAAAAAATAAAAAAGATAAAAAAATGAACTTCGATTGATTGCGTTTTTTCAAACAGATAGAACACCGTGATGAACATTGCCAGCGCAAAAAGCAGCGCGATCAGCACGCTTATATAGGCGGCATAGGGCGCGGGCGGGAACAGCAGAAGTCCAGCGAAATACGAAAATTCCGAACGGTTTTTCGCGCTTTGGACAATATCGGGAAAGAACGGCAGAATCTGCCACGAAACGGCAACAATTCCGGCTAAAACAGCCGCAGAGACGGCAATCCCCGCCTTTAATATCTGAATGTGTCTTGAAAGCGTCATACTAATGAGTATAGGTCAACGGGAGAAAAATAGCAACGCGGCTAATGAGGCATTACGGAAAAACCTTGTTCCAATGCCTTCGCCAGTTTGTTTTTTAGAAATGAGTTTTCTTTCTTCAGCTTGTTGATTTCAAACTGTTGGGTTTTTACTGTTTCGACGAGGTCGCCTTCGCTTAGTATGCCTGAATGGAGTAATTCTTCGATATATTCTTTTTTGTTCTCAAAGTCGGTTTCCGCTTCCAGCGCCGCTTCCTGATAGCTATCGTCAATATTCTTATCAATGCTAAAATCATAATCACTGTCGCCGCTCGTCTGCATGATCTTGTCGGCAATACGGTAGATTGCCTGCGAGATAACAGACTGCGGCTTGTAGAGCAGCACAGGCAGACGCGATGCAAGGCTGACATCCTGAATGCTGTCGCGATATATCACCCCCAGATGTTCAATCTGCAAGCCAAGATACGCTTCGCAGGAACGGCGGACTTTTAACGCGACTTCGGCATCTTTCGGGTCATCCAGCATATTGAGGATGAGGCGCGGGTGAAAATGGTCGATGGCGGACTTAAACTTGGTGTAGGACGGCTCATCGCGGACTTTGATTTCTTCCAGCATTTTTGGCAGGTAGAGCATCTTAAAACCGGCGCCCTGTTTCCGCAACGATTCGATGTATTCATAGGCAAGGCTGTTCCGCGCAAACGAACTATATAACAATCTGAAAACGGTGTTCTTTAAGAACACATAGGCGTTGAGCGTCGCGGTTACCATCGGTGCGCTGACGATGATCCCGCTGCCGGACACTAAAAAGAAATCTAAAATTGATTGATGCGTGCCCGCGCCTAAATCGAGAATCAGAATCTCGGCGTCGAGCGAACGCAATTTTCGGATTAACAGACGGCGTTGCGTTAGTTTTAAGTTTGCTGTACCGGGTATCTCCGCGTCACCGGGGATGAACCGGAGCTTCGGTATGTCGGTATTCGCAACAACTAGGTTGAAATCAGACTTGCTGTCGTTGAGAAATGAGCCGAGGCTGGCGCCCGGCTTCCCGTGCCCTATGACCAAGTGCAGATTTGAGGCGCCCAGGTCTAAATCCGCCAGAATAACCTGTTTACCCGCCTGAGCGAAGGCTACCGCCAGATTCGCGGCGACAAGAGATTTGCCGACGCCGCCTTTTCCGCTTGCTATCGGTATAACCCTCATTCGCAGCCCGCCGTCATGTTCACGTTCTTTTGTCTGCACGCACCCAAAAGAACGAGTATCGAAACTATATCAATCAGCGCTATAAGGGGTATTACAAGCGGCATGAAGGCATCCTTCGCCATGCCTAAGCGGAAAAGAGCGAAAAATGTATTCATCGGCTTGTAAAAGTAGACCCAAATACCAACGGTGATAATGCCGATTATCTTCCCCGCAACATAGAGATTGGTAAAAGGGCGGTAGACGGCAACGTTTTGCCACAGAAAAAATGCCATCAGCGGGAAAATCGCCAACGCCGCCGCAAAACTTAGAAAAGGAATGGTGCTAAGTTTATTGAAATCGCCCGCGCTAACAATGGCGTTTGTCTTTGTGCCGGCAATGACCACAAGCACTGCCGTCATAGCAATAAGGCGTACAATATCATAGACCGTGATCGCAAGACACATGGTAGGATGTTTCTGCATTCTTACAATCTATACCCCCCTTCAAAAAAAATCAACCGGTGCCGTAGGCGCGGGGTGCACTTCCAAATTCTGGGTAAATCAGCCGGCACTATGGTAGTAATCCAGTAGAGGAGGGGGAAGTCTCCCCCTACGGGCGCACTGCGTTGCGCCCTACCCCCTC
>JAITNZ010000109.1 GCA_031290205.1 Spirochaetaceae bacterium | reverse complement strand
GGCTCGGAGAAGACCGCTGGAGAGTAAGCCCCGAATCGTTTATAAGGGATTGCGAAAATACGGATAATATTGAGGCGCGCGTCGAACAGTTTAAGACTCTTATAGACGATAAACCCGCGCCGCATTGGGAGATGCTGTTTTCCCGCGCGCTAAGCCGCGCTGATTTTTTTAACAACAGTATTTTCAAGGCGACTGTTTTTTATTTAGGCGACAACATCGAATTGCTGAACGATCTGCTGGAAGACGGCGAACTAGCATCCTGCACGATGCGTGCGGAGGGACGTCTGCTCGTCGTACCCGCAAAATCATTGAAGAAATTTTTAGAATTACTCTCGAAGCACGGAATCGCGCACTTTGTGCCGGAGGAAAACCATAACACGAGGCGCTGATATAGGATGCGCTACAGTAACAAACCCCATTTTACTTTGGTGTCTATATTTTCTATGACTTCTCCTTGCATGAACTAAATACCAGCCGTCTGATTCAATCAATTTGATTAGTTCTCTACAAGTATATATAACAGCCATTCAGAAATCACCACCTAAACAATACCTCTATTATATATGTTTTGCAAGTTGCCTGTAGGTTATTCTTCCAACCTAATGCCGGACGAAAACCATCGTCGATGGCGGCAAGCGGGATACTGGCGACACCGGTCTCGTATTTTGACGCGGCAAAGACGCTCGGCGCCAAACCCCGCGCCCTAAACCCCCACATCGCGCGTTTGCAGCTTGAGGCGTTTTGCCGTTTTTTCTGCGTCGGATCGCGAGGTGATGATCGCCGATTTGCCGTCTGCTATTCTTTCGTGCAGCGTGGCGGCGGCGGTGCAAAGGTCTTGCGCTTGTGCATTGAGTAATTGAGAAAGATGTTTAGCGCGTTCCTCATCTTCTATGCCGGAGAGGAAGCGGATAAAATCAATCCAACCTTTTTGCAAACTCGTGCGTGGCTGCTTTATCTTTGAATAGACGCCAATGATTGTTTTCTCCAGCGTGTCCTCGTCAATTTTTGTGGAGGCGGCTTTCTTCAAAATCGAGGAAAATGTTTCAAGTGAGCGGGACGGATCGGGGTCGCGGTACGTTGAAAACGCAAAATTGTTTTCTATCGAGTCGGCGGCGGTATGCGCGCCGTAAGCTCCGCCCTTCATCCTTATCGTTTCCCAAAGGGGACCGGTAGATAGATAGTGAGCGAGGAGTTGTTCCGCCATCGAAAGCTCATCTTTATACCCTGATGATCTAATGCACATCGCTGCAAAACCAATCTGCAGCGAAGGTGATGAAAAGAGTTCACAATTTTTTTTATTTTTTTGGGGGGGAGAATCGTTAATAGTATCTAAACCGCTCATATTGATAAAGTGCGATATGTCTTCGCTTGCAGGATTACGCGGGCGCGGGGCGCCGAAGGGGGCGCAATACTTTGCGAGCGCGGCAAGATTTTCTTTTTCGGCTTCACCGGTAATCGATACGATCATACCCGTTTTTGAAAATAACTCATCGCGGATGCGCGATAGTGTGCGCGCAATTTCCGCCGTCCCAAGCTCGGCAATGGTATGATACGCGCTTATCTGGGTAAGCCCCGAACACACCTCCGCTTTTGCTAATGCCGTCGAAGCAAACTGTGCCGCCCGCGCCGACGCAAACATATTCCCATTGGGGGCAAGACTCGAATCAACCTGATTCTTTAATTCTAACACGAGGTCGCGCAGCCGGCGCAGGTCGCTAAAATCAGCCTCCTTTACCGTGCGTAAAACAAGCTCGATTGAGGGGGCAATTTTTTCGTCCAGTGTTTTTAATTTGAACGAGAGCCAGTCGCGCCCCGCCAGATCCAAGCTGCCGCAAGGCGTCGCGATCTCGTGCGGGGCGCCCGCTACCGCTGAACCGCTGTGAGGCATCGCATAAAAATCACCAATGGAGAGAGAGAGCAAGCTGGACAGCTCAGCATAGTCCATGCCGGGGACGCCGAGCGCCGTTATGCAATGAAAAAAGAGCGGCATATAGATATAATCTTGGGGGGATAGCACATCGTAGGGGAACGCGAAATCATAATAACTAATGCCGTTTGTCCATAGCTTGTGGCTTAATACGGGCACTCCATCGGCATCGTGCATCGTTCGTGGAATTATATCAATCTCGGGCGATAAATTTTTTACCCAAATATGAGGGATGCTCCGCAGCGCTTCGGGGCTGTCAGGCTCACTCTGTTTCTTTTCGAGTTCGCGCGCGTTTTGTTGAATATTTTTTATATCATTTTTTGAAAACGATTTTTCTTTACCCACAATTTTTTCCTTGAGCGCCGCCTCCTGCTTTTCGATAAAATCATCTTCGGGCTGGATAACAACGAGCGCGCGGTGGGGGTTATCGAGAAATAATGCCGTTATTAAATCTTCAAAAAAGCGCGGATTATTTTTTATATCTACCTTTAACTTTTCGAGTGCGGGGGCAAAGAGCACTGTTTCCCAAGGTTTGCAGTGGTGAAGCCAGCCGCGTAAACAGCGGCGGAGCAGGGCAATAGACCAGGGACCGCCGGCGCGTTTTATTTCACGATGAGAGAATTCAAGTGATAGCAGCGCCGACTCAATTTCTTTTTTGGGAATACCCTCCGTCGCTAATTTTTGTAATTCATTCATGATTAACGCTTCTATCTCTTTTTCGTTCGTTTCTTTCGCTACCCCGCGCAGCCCTACCGTCCACACCGGTTGGCGTAATTCAAATTCAAGCCCGCATACGGAGGCGAGGTCTTCACCCAGCGGCGATTCAACGAGTGTGCGCATAAGCGGCGAGCCATCGTGTCCAAGCAGCACTTCGGTCAGCGCGGTTAGCTGTATCAACTCCGCAGGATTTTCCTTCACATCGCCGCCGCATATCCACGAGATAAACACGGTCGATTTGGTATCGCCGCCCGCAGGGGCGCTCACCACAAATGTGCGCGGCTCGTGCCATTTTTTAGCAAGCGGCACATCGCACGCGGGTGCGCCCGCCTCTACACTCGACAAATCGTGGAAAAATTTATCGTTTAATAAATGCAATTGTTTTTCTGTCGGAATATTTCCCGCAAGAAATATTTTGCAATTTGCAGGCGCGTATTTTTTTTTATGGAACGCGCGAAACTCCTCGAAGCTAAGGTTCGGTATACACGCGGGGTCGCCGCCTGAATCAAAGTTGTAGGGGGTGTCGGGCAGCACAGACTTAAACGACCAGTGCTGCGCATACTCATCTAATGCCGAGTATGCGCCCTTCATTTCGTTATAGACAACGCCGGTAATGCCGAGCGCTGCTTTCGTATCGCCAGCCGCTTCATCTTTTTTGAATTCGAGCCGGTGCCCTTCCTGCATGAACGTCCACTCGTCGAGCAGGGGGCGGAAAACGGCGTCGCCATAGACCGACATCAAATTAAAATAATCGGTTTCGTTGACCGAGCTTGCCGGATACACCGTCTTATCGGGAAATGTCCACGCGTTCAAATACGTTTGCAGGCTCCCCTGCGCCAGCACCGCAAAGGGGTCTTTCAGCGGATAATTTTTCGACCCGCAGAGAACGCTATGCTCAAGAATGTGAGCGATACCGGAAGAATCATCCGGCGCGGTGGCAAAGGTATAAGCAAAGAGGTTTTCCTCATCATCATTGAATATATGAAAAAGCTCCGTTCCGCTTTGCAGGTGTTTTGCGTAAATCCCCTGCGCCGCCAGTTCATGCAATTCCACTATGTCCAGAATCTCGAATCCCGCGATTATATCGCCTTTTGTAAAAGTTGTTCGCATAGCTCTATCTTTGCAGAAACCAAGCATTTTTTCAACAGCTCCCCGCTTGCTTGAACATCCGCTCGATTTCGGCAACGCGCTCTTCGAGCGGTTTTTCGTAGATGTAGTCCCAGCCTTCCCATTGGAAATGCGGCTTGCTCTCCCTATCAAGTTTATAGCGCACATCGGGATTGATGTGGGCGAACCAGCCTTCGGAGAGTTTTTGCCCGAGTTCCGCGCCAAGCAGAAAATCAGCCGCCGCTTTTTGGGGCGCCGTCAAATCCGCTTTTGCTACCGCGTAGAGGGGGCAGAGGAGGGCGCCGTCCTCGGGCCAGACGACTTCAATGTAATCGCGCTTGGGCGCCGAGTTCGCAAAAAACCATGTCATCAAGTATACGCACGCGCCGCCGTCTTTATTCGCTATCATGTCGGATATCAGTTCAGGCGCGTGTCCTGTAAGCGCGGGCAAAACATTTCGCGCGAGGGCTTGAATGCCGTCCGCGCCGCTCTTGCGCCAGATGCTCAACAGCAGGTGTTCGGTAATGTCGTCAGGAGCGTAGGGCACGGCGACACTCCCGCTATACTCGGACTTGATGAGGTCGTCTATCCTGCGAGGCGCCGCCCTGCCGTTCAGCCTCCTATGGTTGACCACGAGGACATAGGGCATCGCGCCGTAGAGCGTGAAAATCTTTTTGGGGTCGTCCAGTTGCAAGCCTTGAAAGAGCGGGTGGGGGGAGGGCGGCAAATCGAGCGACGCGAACCAGCCGCGCAGGCAGCCCGATTCGGCTTGCGAGATAAAGTCCGTCCTAAAAAACTCCAAGAAGCCCGCCGCAGTTACGATGGCAGGGAATTTTTCCTTCTGCCTAATGCTGACGATGTTGTGATACTTTTCGTTGTTGCGGTGTTCCGAAGGCACGGCGATGCGCACCCTGTCGGTGCCGCTCTTTCCCTCGTTATACGCCGCTTCAAAATCATGGAAAGCCGCGCCGAAGCGCTCCTTTGCCGGACAGTAGATGCCGCCTAAAAAATCAAGCTCTTCGCGCTCTTCGTCACGAACCGGTGTCCCCTGTTTTAACTTTTGCATTTTGTTTCTCCAAACGGGATTGTGTCCTCCCTAAAACCACCTTAGATATCGTTCTCATAGATTGTAACAATTCAGATACCCTGAAATCTTAGCCTGATTTCATAAAAGATTGAAGCGCCAAGTCAAAAAAGAAGAATGTCCACAGATACACACAGATTAACACAGATGAAGAAAATTGCGGAGTAAAAATCTGTGGCTATCTGTGGACATCTGTGGACAAATTCTTAATGCGCTCGCCCTAAGCTCCCCCCCCCCCTCTTACCAAAAGCTGGTCATAAAAACAGCAACAAACCTGCTTAAGCTGTTACGACTGTGAAAGCCCTTTGCATGGGCATGAAAGCGCCTGATCAATTCCGAATTCAACCACGAACCTCACGAACGACACGAAAGGATGACGAAAAAGAATATGAATAATGGTGATAAACAAGGCCGAAATCGTGAGGGTTGTGCGCAATTTGTTCGTGTGGTTCGTGCCGTTCGTGGTTAATTTTCGAATTCGTAATTGCTGCCATTTGCTCAAGAGGGGTATTGACTGAATTCCTCATAACTTATATAACGGTGACAATGAAAGCTTGGCACCCAAAAATGAGCGAATTTTTCGTTCAAAACAATGTTTTTCTCCCAATCCTCGCGCTTTTAGGCGCTACAGGCGCTTTTATGCCACGCCTTCACTATGAAAAGGGCGATTGCAAAACAAAACCCCGCCCACAAAGAGAAAATCAGCGAATTTCTGACAAAAGCTTTTCTCTTGGGTCAGGACCCGGGCTTACACGCCTAACCGCGTTTTTTCCCTTTTCCCTTACCCCCCCCATACATAATATGTTCCCGACGCTTTAACTCGCTTAATATTCTTCATTACGATAAAATTCTGTTTGAATCGTTCTATAAGGTGCAGTGCGCATTTGCCGGCAGACCTACAGGGCGGGGAAGCTCATTCGCGGATGTTTTTTGTTATGCGGGCTACCGCTCGCGCCGCCGCTTTGGGGGAAAGCATTTCGGTTTTATGCGCGTATGCGCTTGAAATAAAAATTTATAGTTGGGCGAAAACTCAAAGCGCAAAGGATTTTATTATGGCATTTTGTTCAAATTGTGGAATGAAGTTAGAAGAAGGCACGAAGTTTTGTCTGAATTGCGGCACAAAACTCGCGGAAGACACGGCACAGCCGCCGCAGTATAATCCGCCGGTGAAAGATGTAGAGGATAAAAAATTACGCCATGGATTTACATCGTTTTGGCTGTGGGCGAATTTTATAGGAAATTTGCTGGTAACAGCAGGTCTATTTGTGTTTCACGTGCTTGGCTCCGAGTTATTCGAGTCATCTTACTATGACGACAATTATTTTATGCTCGCAGTCGGAATCTCAGCATGGGGTTTGTATTTTATTATTTTTAAATGGAAGAAATTCGGGTTTTATATGTTATTATTTGTTACGATTGCCGCTACAGGAATTGATCTGCTTCATTCGTTCGAAGTAGACCGTTTACAATGTTTTATATCATTTGCAATATCAAACGCGATACTATACGGCGTTCTCCATTTTCGTAATGCCTTTAACGCGAAAACAACATGGGAGCAATTACATTAGATTTTATACGCGTATGCGCTTGAAATAAAAAAAATTATAGTTGGGCGAGAACTCGAAGCGCAAAGGATTTTATTATGGCATTTTGTTCAAATTGTGGAACGAAGTTAGAAGAGGGCGCGAAGTTTTGTCTGAATTGTGGTACAAAACTTGCGGAAGGTGCGGCAATGCAAACGCAACAGGCGGAAGCGCAGCCGGTTTATCAGCAAGCTGTGCAGGCACAGCAGCAAGCGTATCAGCAGCCTGTCTCGCAGTCTGCCATACCGCAAAATATTACGGAATCGGGAGAAGGCAAGATTCTTGTAAAAAAGATGGCAAGTTGTCAAGGTGACATCGGAATGATCGATGGTAAAATAATATTAACAGAGAATATGTTAATATTCCGTCCGAATTTTTACCAAGTCGCCGCCGACGATGTGATTATGCCTCTTATTGAAATAACGGGAATAGAAAAAGAGAAATATCTTTTTGTGTTCAACAATCAGATGAAAATTATATTAAACACAGGCATAGAATATACTTTTATGCTATATGGTCGGGATGTATTTATCAATTTGCTTGAACAACAAATAAAACTCAAAGGCAGAAATTGATATGTTTTGTGGAAATTGTGGCACACAGATAAAAGAAGGGGCTAAGTTCTGCCCGAATTGCGGCTGGGCGGTTCCGGTTGCGCCGGTACAAGCGGGGGCTATACCGGAACCCATAGTAGAAAAGCCGGTTGATACGCATTGCGGTAATTGCGGGGCTGCGCTCAAGAAAGGGTCGGCGTTTTGTGGGGAGTGCGGGACGGCAACAAGTAATCTCCATATGCAAGTATTGGTATCAGCACCGATAATGTCGAGTGTGGCGATACCACATGGACGGATAGTTGCGCCAATTCCTGTTCCAACAGAAAGAGATTTATCGCTGTTAAAACTTCTATCAATTATTGCGCCAATCGTATATTTGGTCTATTTAGTTTTTCGTAGTATGTATTTATTATCACATGATAATTGGTATAGTTACACTGAATTCTGGGTAGTAGATACAATGCTATTGTATGGCTGTTGTGCAGTCCAGAGTTTACTCGCTATTATCAAAAGTGGGAAATACAAAAAATATAACGTATTTGTTATATCAATCATTTCATTGGCTTTTTATGTTATATTTCCATTCATCGCAATATCGGAACAGTTGGGTATATTTTATCTAATTTGTTGTTTACTAAATCCTTTATTAGTTTGGCAACTGCCCTCAGCTGTAGCTACCGTATTACTTGTTTTTATTGATCTGATTTTCTTTTTGTGGCCGATCTTTTCAAATATTATTACTTTAAAATGGATCAAAAACGAACGGAGTGTCGAAAATGACACTAAATAGTATTAATTATGAAATTGCAAATGGGCTATCTCAATTCTCTGCCAGATTGATTAAAGCACTCAACAATCTGTCAAAAAGCGGTAAATACAAATTTCAAACAATAAACTTACCTAAAGGTAGCTTAAATGGTTGGAAAAACGAAACAGGCAGTATCGACTATGGTATCGAATTGAAGTATAGAGTAAGCTTTTTTGATACAATTACGTTTTTTGTCGGTCTTAATATTACTTCCCAAAATAATTGTTATTTTATGTTGTGGGTTGACCAGATTGAAAATAAAAAGTATATCGATTTAATAAAACAAGTTCGAAATGACGGATATTTGGGTGAACAACATGAGTCTTCTGATAAAAAATCTTTATGGATATATCCGCAGGATGTTTGGACACATAAACTGCTAAATGATATATCCGTAACAGATACTGAAACTATAGGAATACTGGAATGTTGTATTAAAGAGTTTTTAGCAAGAATTAAGTAGGAACATATATCGAATAAACGTACGGTATGACACCATTACCATTGTTTCAAAAAATAGCAAGGATTTTATTATGACTTTCTGTACCACTTGCGGCAACAAAATAAATGACAACTCGAAATTTTGCACTGTCTGCGGAAGTGCGGTGCCTGCTCAAACGCTTCGGCACTGTGAGCCGCCAACTCCTCAGGCGGTTATTCCGCACTGTAACTACGCGACTCCCATGTACCAACAGCCTCTGCCGATGCGGCAACAAATCAATATTAATGTTCCGCTACAGATGCCGGCGCGGATAACAAAATGGGCGACGCCAAGGTTGGTCATTGGAATAATCACTATCGTGCTGTTCTTTCTGCTTCAATTTCAATCGTGTGTTGCCGGTATCGGGGAATCCGTAAAGTCGCTTGTTTCCGAAGACTCAGGTACGAGCGGGGCGATTGGTTATGCGGCTTCGTTTTTCTTTTTGGCTGCCGGAATTGTCAGTATCGCCTGCCGGAAAAGCAAGTCCGGTTCGGTTGCCGCCGGGCTTGTGTATGCCTTGTGCGGTGCCGCAATGAGCGCCGGGGATTTTTCCTATTTTCCCGACTTGGCCTTTTATTGTGCCCTTTCGTTTGTGTTTGCCGCCATTATGCTTATTGGCGGCATTGTTCAAAAAGAAAACGATTAGATTTCCCAAAATGGTTTTCGGTAATGGGGCGCCACAGGCGCTTTTAGCCTTGCCCTTGGTAAGAGAAGGGCGATTGTTACGCGGGGGGGCGTTGCGGGGGTGTCCCCCGCTGGAGGGGTAGCGCGCAACGCAGTGCGCGCGTAGGGGGGGGCTCCCCCCTCTTACCAAAGGCTGGTCCTGAAAACAGCAATAAACCTGCCTAAGCCGTTTGGACTGCGAACGCCCTTCTCAAGAGCATGAAAGTGCCTAAGGCACCCTGAGGCACCCTGTGGCACTTTCATGCGTATTATGCTAGATTAGCTTCATGGACAAACTTATTATCAAAGGTGCGCGCGAGCATAACCTCAAAAACATTGACTTGGAGCTGCCGCGCGATAAGCTCATCGTTATATCCGGTATATCGGGGTCGGGGAAGAGTTCGCTGGCGTTCGATACGATATTTGCCGAGGGGCAGCGGCGCTATGTCGAAAGCCTTTCGTCTTATGCGCGGCAATTTCTGGGGCGCATGGATAAGCCCGACCTCGACTATATCGAGGGGCTGTCGCCGGCGATTTCTATCGAGCAGAAGACCACGCACCGCAATCCGCGCTCCACCGTGGGCACTGTTACCGAAATTTACGATTACTACCGGCTGCTCTTTGCCCGTATCGGCGTTCCCCACTGCCCCCAGTGCGGGCGGGAAATCCGCGAGCAGAGCGTCGACCAGATCATCGACACGCTCTTTCAGTTGGGCGCGGGCGCGAAAATCCAAATCCTCGCGCCCGTTATCCGCGCAAAGAAGGGCGAACATCAGAAGATACTTGAGGATGCCCGCAAGGCGGGGTTTGCCCGCGCCCGCATCGACGGGCTCATCGTGCCGCTGGACGAGACTATCAAGCTTGACAAGCAGAAGAAGCACATTATCGAGATCATCGTCGATAGGCTCGTGCTTGGCGACAGTATAAGAACAAGGCTTGCCGAGGCGGTGGAGGGGGCGCTCGATGCCGCCGACGGGATTATGATGGTGCTTACCGAAGGGGAGAACGGGAGTGTGAAGGAGCTTTTCTTCTCGCAAAAGAACTCCTGCCCGGACTGCGGCATTTCGATACCCGAACTTCAGCCCCGTCTCTTTTCGTTCAACAATCCCTTTGGGGCGTGCCCGGCGTGCGACGGGCTAGGGGCGCGCCTCGAGTTTGACCCCGACCTCGTCATCCCCGACCGCTCGCTTTCGTTTAACGAGGGGGGTTGCGTGCCCTACAACCCGAAGTCGATGTGGTATCGGAATAAGTTTGAGGCGCTGGCGCGGCATTTTAAGTTTAGCCTCGCGACGCCCTTCAAGGATCTGCCGAAAAAGACTTTGCAGGCGATTCTCTATGGCACCGACGAGCTGGTAACATTCAAATACGAGAATGCTGAGGGGACGAATCAGTCGACCTGGCGGGAGGCGTTTCCCGGCATCCTCTCCGAGATGATGCGGCGCTGGACGGAAACGCAGTCGCAGGACATGAAGGCGTGGTTCGAGAAGTTTATGAGCGAGACGCGCTGCGAGGTCTGCGGCGGGCGGCGCCTTAAGCCTGAGGTGCTCGGCGTAACGGTGGGCGGCAAAAACATTTACGAGCTTACCTGCCTCTCGGTCGAGGAGACGCTCAAGTTTTTTGACAAGCTCACGCTCACTGCCAACGAGCGGAAGATCGCCTCGGAGATTTATAAGGAAATCAAGGCGCGGCTCGGCTTCCTCCAGAATGTCGGCTTGGAATACCTTACCCTCGAGCGGCAGGCAGGGACGCTTTCCGGCGGCGAGGCGCAACGGATACGGCTTGCCACGCAGATAGGCTCCGCGCTGGTCGGCGTCCTCTACATCCTCGACGAGCCGAGTATCGGGCTGCACCAGCGGGACAACCAGCGCCTCATCGACACGCTGCTCTTCCTGCGAAACCTCGGCAACACGCTGATTGTCGTCGAGCACGACGAGCAAACCCTCCGCACGGCGGACTACCTCGTCGACTTGGGTCCCGGGGCGGGCGTACACGGCGGCGCCATCATCGCCAAGGGAACGCCGGAGGAGGTTTCCCGCGTCAAGGAGAGCCTTACCGGACAGTATCTCGCTGGCACGCTCAAGATGGAGCTCCCCGAAAAGCGCCGCGGGGGGAACGGCAACTTCATCAAGCTGAAGGGCGTGACGGAGCATAACCTCAAGGGCATCGACGTGGAGTTCCCGCTCGGCGTCTTTACCTGCATCACCGGCGTGTCGGGCTCCGGCAAATCAACGCTCCTCTCCGATGTGCTCTACCCCGCGCTCTTCAACAATGTGAACCGCTCCGTCCGCAAGGTGGGCGCGCACAAGAAAATCGAAGGCGTTCAGCATATCGACAAGGTCATCGACATTGACCAGAGCGCCATCGGGCGCACGCCGCGCTCGAATCCGGCGACCTACGTCGGGGTGTTCACGGCAATCCGCGACCTCTTCGCGGGGCTCCCCGAATCGAAGATGCGCGGCTACAAGCCGGGGCGTTTCAGCTTCAACGTGCGCGGCGGACGCTGCGAGCATTGCGAAGGAGACGGCACCATCCGCATCGAGATGAATTTTCTTCCCGATGTCTACATCACCTGCGATGTCTGCGGGGGGAAGCGCTTCAACAAAGAGACGCTCGAAGTGCATTACAAGGGCAAGAACATTGCCGATGTGCTCGACATGACCATCGAAGCGGCGGTGGAATTCTTCGAATACATACCCTCGATTGCCCGCAAGATGGAGACGCTCCGCTCGGTGGGGCTGGGCTACATCAAGCTGGGGCAATCGGCGCTCACGCTCTCCGGCGGCGAGGCGCAGCGCGTAAAACTCTCGCTCGAGCTGTCAAAGCCTTCCACCGGCAAGACGCTCTACATCCTCGACGAGCCGACGACGGGGCTGCACTTTGCCGACGTGAAAATGCTGATGACGGTGATTCAGCGCCTCACCGACCAGGGGAACACGATCATCATGATAGAGCACAACCTCGACGTGCTGCTGCAAGCCGACCACCTCATCGACCTCGGACCCGAAGGTGGCGACAAAGGCGGCAACGTGGTGGCTGTCGGCACCCCCGAAGAAGTAGCCAAAGTGAAGGGCTCCTACACGGGGCAATATATACGGAAGATGCTGAACGCGTGAACTGGGACCGAATGGCACCAATTTTCTGAGCTTGCGGGATGCCCGTCTTTTAGATGTGAACGAACTTTCCGTCAATTACCTGAAAACCAGGTCAGAGGCTACCTTCCAAAGCCTCATCAATGTGCTGGCGCAGGATAATATCGCCGCCGCTCACTGATTATGCCTGCGAATAGGGCGGTATTTATCTAAATTTAGCGGAATTGGTGGAATTGGATTTGCAATAGGTTTTACGCATTGTGTAATAATTTTAGGGTTCTATTCTCTGCCGGAAAGCCAGAAAAAAGTCGCCAAACAAGTAAAATATCCAGCGGCATAATTCTGAAAAAAATCGGAAAACAGATCGTTAATGTTCCTCAAGCCGTTTGGCTATTCGTTCCAGCGCATCCGCAATCCGAAGTGGAACAAAGTTCAGGGATTCGACAGAACCGTGGA